>JANMFA010000365.1:0-5084 GCA_031377545.1 Hyphomicrobiales bacterium
CACGTAATCCTTGTTGCGCTCCACAAGGGTGGAGCCGCGCACCGTGCGGGCATATTGCACCCAGAATGACAGGCCGATGGAAATGACAAGCACCCAGAAGATCAGCGCTTCGGATTTCGCTGTTCCCACCAGGGCGCGCGAGGTGCCATCGATCAGCAGCGCAATCAGGATGGCAGGAAAGGTCAATTGCACATCCGCAGCCCGCATAATGAAGGCATCGATCCGTCCACCGAAATAGCCCGCGACGAGGCCGAGGCCGATGCCGATGGTGGCGGCCAGCAGAACGCCGAAGAAGCCCACGATGAGCGAAACGCGCATGCCGTACAGAATGGAGGAATAGACGCAGCGCCCCTGCTGGTCGGTGCCAAGCGGAAACCGCCACTCACCATCTTTCGACCAGAATGGCGGCTTCGAGCCATCCATCAGACTGAGTGTCTGGAGGTTGAGCGGATCATTGGGCGCAATCAGCGGCGCGAAGATCGCAGACAGGATCAGCAAAGCGGTGATCCCAGCCGCCAGCATCGTCACCCAGGACCGGGTAAACGAGTACCAGATGTCGGAATCGAGCATGCGGGCAACCAGCGACGCTTCGGCGTTCGCGGCGGTGTAAGCGCCGGGGGTTTTCGCATCTTCAGGTGATGTCTGCATGGCTCAGGCCGCCTTTCCCGAGATGCGGATGCGCGGGTCAACAGCGGAATAGAGCAGATCCACGATCAGGTTGATCAGCACGTAAAGCGTCGCGACGAGCAGCAGATAGGCCGACATGATCGGAATATCGACGGTCTGCACGGCCTGCAGGAACATCAGGCCCATGCCCGGCCACTGAAAGACCGTCTCAGTGATAATGGCGAAGGCGATGATGGAGCCAAGTTGCAGGCCGGTGATGGTGATGACGGGGATCAGCGTGTTCTTCAGCGCGTGACGAAAATGGATGGTGCGGGACTTCAGGCCGCGCGCACGCGCGAAACGGATGTAATCGGTGCGCAGAACCTCCAGCATCTCGGAGCGCACGAGACGCATGATCAGTGTCATCTGGAACAGGCCCAGCGTGATCGCAGGCATGATCATGGATCGCCAGCCTTCGGAGGTGAGAAAGCTCGTTGTCCAGTTGCCGACCTTCACCACACCCTGACGCCCGAAGGATGGCAGCCAGCCCAGAGAAACCGAAAAGGTGAAGATCAGCAGGATGCCGATCAGGAACGTCGGCAACGATATTCCGATGAGCGAGATCATCTGAAACAGCCGGGACAGCACGCTGGCGGGATACAACCCGGTATAGACGCCCATCGGCACGCCGACGAGCAGGGCGAAAACAGCCGAGGCCAGCGCCAGTTCCATCGTGGCGGGAAAACGTTCGGAAATCAGTTTCGCCACGGGCTGCTTGTTCTGGTAGCTGATGCCAAACTCGAACCGCGCCGCATTGCTGACAAAGCGCACGAACTGAACCACCACCGGTGCATCGAGGCCCAGGTCTTTGCGGATCTGCATCCGCTCTTCGACAGACGTGTCCTGGCTCACCATCTGCTGCGTCGGATCACCGACGAAACGGAACAGCGCGAAGGCGATGAGCGAAACCGTGAGCAGGACCAGAACGGCCTGCCCTAGACGCCGGATGATGAATGCAAGCATCAGCTTTTTCTTAAAGAGTGAACCGGACCGGCATCACGCCGGTCCGGTCGTCAGGTCAGCAAGCTTAATGCCGAAGCCTTACTTCTTCTGCACCCAGTAGAACAGCGGCTGGTTGTCAGCGCGCTGAACGATCTCGACGTTCTTCGACACGCCCCAGGCAAGAGCCTGCTGATGTAGCGGGATATAGCCGACTTCGTCATGCAGGATCTTGAAAGCTTCCAGGATCATGGCTTCGCGCTTGGCCGTATCAACCTCGACGAGAACCTTGGTGGCGATGTCGTCGACCTTGGGGTTGCAATAGCCACCGTTGTTGAACTGGCCCTTGCCGCCCGAACCATCAGCGGTCCGGCACATCATCAGGTCGTTCAGCACGTTGTGGGCGTCCATGGTGCCAGGCGTCCAGCCCAGCAGGTAGAACGGCGTGTTGTAGATCGGCGAGTTGGCCTTGGCGAAGAACTGCGCGCGGGGAACCGCCAGCAGGTTGATCTTGACGCCAATGCGGGACAGCATCGCCGTCACGGCCTGGCAGATCGGGCCGTCGTTGACGTAGCGGTCATTCGGGCAGTCGAGATCGACCTCGAAGCGCGTGCCGGTCTCTCCGCCTACACGCGGATAACCCGCCTCATCCATCAGTTTGTTGGCTGCGGCAATATCAAATGGCAGGCGCTGGATCTGGCTGATCTGCGGGAAGATGAGCGGCGAAACCAGCGATGAGGCCGGCGCCGATGCATTGCGCATAACCTGCCGTTTGATCGCTTCGATATCGACAGCCTGGTAGAACGCCTTGCGGACACGCACGTCCTTGAAGGGGTTCTTGCCCTTCACCGACGAGGCCGTCAATTCGGGACGCATCTGGTCGAAACCCAGATAGATCGTGCGGACTTCCGCACCTTCCAGCACCTTGGCGTTGGCGCTGGCGTTGATGCGCGCCACGTCCTGCAGTGGCACGGGATCAATCACATCGACCTCACCCGAGAGCAGTGCCGCCACGCGGGTAGGGGCCGAGGTGATGGGTGTGAAGACAATCCTGTCCAGGTTGTGCTCGGGTTTGCCCCACCAGCCGGTGTTCTTCTCGAAGGTCGTGCGCACACCAAGCTGATGCTCGGTGATCTTGAACGGGCCGGTGCCATTGGCATTCAGCACGGCGAAGCTCGGGGTGGCGTCCTGAGGCGCGGATGGCTGCGTGGCGTTGTTCGCCTCGGTCCATTCCTTGTCCATCATGTACCAGGTGTCCCAGGCGAAATGCAGGATCGGATTGGGTGTCTTCAGCTTGAAATCGACCGTGAATTCGTCAACCTTGACCGTCTCCAGATCCTTTGGAAGGCGCACGGAGAGCTGCGAGTTGCGGGCCGCCGTGCGGGTGGCAGTGAACACGACGTCATCTGCGTTGAAGGCGTTGCCGTTGTGGAACTTCACGCCCTTGCGCAGATGGAACCGCCAGCGGGTACCGCCATCCAGCACTTCCCATCGCTCGGCCAGACCCGGAATGATCTTCAGGTTCTTGTCGCGGGCGGTGAGGCCTTCATAGACATTGCCCTGTAGGCCAAGTGTGGTGGTCTCGTTGAGGCTGTGCGGATCAAGCGTGTTAAGGTTGCCCTGGAACGCGTAGCGCAACGTCTGCTGGGCATTCGCTGACGGCATCGAAGCGGCAAACGCGACGAGCGCTGTGGCCGCAAAAAGCTTCTTGTACATGGTTGTCTAACTCCTCCTCCGTCAAGGCTGATACGGTTCAGCGGGACGGTTGAGGGGCAATCTAGCAGTCGAAGTGCCGGAGTCCAGAGGCAGGCGCAAAACCTCCCTCCATTCCATGCACTTCACCTTCGGCCAGACAGGAAACCTGCCACTCAGGGTACCAATGGAGCCCGAGAATCGGACAACCCGCCCGTTCCGCGGTCAGCCATAGGAGAAACGCCTGGCTCACGGCTCTTTTCAGCGCCCGAGTAGTCACCCAGGCGCGCCGCCACATCGGCAGGACGCCGGGCCCTGCGGACCATCGGAGGCGCTGCGGCCACTGCCGTTGGCTTGGTGACATTGACCGTCTCGTGATGCCCCGCCTCGTGCCACCGGCCTTCCGAGCGCAGCAAAACGAGCGTATCGGACATCGCCGACAGCGGCCTGGGTGCCTCATCCAGCGTCAGCGTGATGTCGAAATGCGGCAGTCCGTAGATGTAGATCGGGTCCTTGCCCTCGGTCAGGCGGAATCCGAGCATGGTCCAGAACGGGATGAGCTCGCTGCGTGCCACACCGCCGACGGTCCGGTAGCCCTTGTCGCGGCACCAGGCAAAGGCAGCCTTCGCAAGCCGGAACGCGATCCGCGACTTGCGATGGCTCGGACGCACGGCAAGCCTCTCGATCCGGGTGAACTCGGCGAAATAGCGGATGCGGATTGTTCCCACCGGCTCACCATCGACAAATCCGATCAGATGCGTGGCGGAGAAATCATTCCCATCAAAATGCTTGGCATACAAATGCTCATCGTCGGAGAAATAGGCCGAGGCCCGAATGGCCACAACTTTTGCCATGTCTTCGAAGTCTCTGACGACCTTGATCCTGTAACCTTTTGCGTCATGTTCAAAAGGGTCATAGTTTTCATATTCCGGATTCGTGTTAAACTCGGAATCAGTTCTTGAATTTTTGGAATTTTCTTTCATTTCTTGCGCAGGAAATTTCTCATTCCCAGCTGTTTTGGGTGTGATGGCTTTCATTTGTCCTGCCATGGAATTTTTTACTCCAATTCTTATGGTCAATGTAATGAAATATCGGCTTGTGTCCGCTGGAAATTTGGTGTCGAAATGACAACGAGGCGTTCTCAAAATATCAACGCTCAAGCTATACCCCTGAGACAAGAGGACAGGAGCGTTTCGCGATGGATGACAGTCTGGAAACGCTGAATGCTATCTTCAGTGTGCTTCAGATCGCCCGCGCCGGAAGCTTTCGCGGTGCCATGCGCGCGACCGGAGTAGGTTTCCGGACCCTGAATGGGCGGGTCGCCTTCCTGGAAGAGAAACTCGGGTTCAGCATCCTGCACCGGACCCCGGATGGCATCGTGCTGACCTCGGAGGGGCAGCAGGTTCTCGAAGGCGCGGAGCAGATCGAAGCGGTGCTGTCACGCATCCAGCGGCTGGGAAAGTCCTTCAACAACGAAACCGAAGGCGAGGTCATGCTGGCAACAACGGAGGGTATGGGAACCTTCTGGATATCGCCGCAGCTGAAGACATTCAGCAAACAGCATCCCAAGATCGTCATCCGCCTGCATCCCAGCATGTCGGTGGCCAACATGCGGCGCTTCGAGATCGATCTGGCGATCCAGGTGCTCGAACCCGTGCTGCCGGAGATCAAGCGGGTGCGCCTTGCAAGGCTGCACCTCATGCTCGCTGCCGCACCCTCCTATATCGCCAGACACGGGCAACCGACCAAAATTTCGGATCTAAAGGATCACACCTTCGTTTTTCACA
>JANMFA010000392.1:0-8371 GCA_031377545.1 Hyphomicrobiales bacterium
TCGTCGTGAACATGGTGGACGAGGCGCTGGCGGAAAGCATGAACATCACGGCGATCGATTTCCCCCCTGACATCAGCGAGATCGAGGCGGCGGGGCTGACGCTGAAGCCCGGCGTCACGCTGCCGGTTCCGCGCGTTGCCGAGGCGCCTTTTGCGTTCGAATGCCGCAAGCACACGACAATGTCCTTCGGACCCAACCGCGAATTGGTGATCGGGGAGGTCATGCACATCCACGCTCGTGCGGGCCTCGTGGATGAGAAGACCCTGCGGGTCAGCCTGACGGACTACAAGCCTGTGGGTCGCCTCTTCGCCAATGGCTATGCCAGGCAGAACGACCGGTTCGATCTGACGCGCGAGACCTATGCGGAATGGGCGGCGCGGCGCGGAGGCTGAGCCTGTTCAGGCCGCCTTTGTCAGGGTGAAATCAACGCGCACGGACTCATAGGGGAAAATCACACCGGCCTTTGACTGCTCCAGCACACCTGCCAGGATCAAAGCTTTCACATCGCCATGCACTGCCTTGACATCTCGTCCCACGCGCCGTGCTACTTCGCGGATGGAAAGCTCGCCCGCGCCGGTCATGGCCCGGATGATTTCCCATCGCTTGGCGCTGAGCACTTTCCACATCAGTTCTGGCGAAACGAAGGAAATAAACGCACCCTGCGTCTCTCCTGAGAAAGCGGTGCGCGCCCTGCGCTGCACGTCATCCAACCCCGCCACGCCAATCGTTACAGTCCCGGTCATGTCACGCTCCCTCTCTTGAGCCAGTGTCTGACATCCTCGAAGAAATCCGCTTGCAGCGTCTCGATCCCTGCAAACGTGTAAGCGGCCTTACGCTCGCCGACGTGCTTGTGGTCACCTTTTCCCGCCTCGTTGTCGTAGCGCAAGACGCAGGCGCCATCGGCAACCAGCGCCATCCTGTACTTGTATCGGTGGTGCGAGCCCGGCACCGGCCTCGGCACGTCCCAGATCAGGATCTCGACGAACGCGCCTTCGCCCACCACGATGCGCTCACGTAAGAGCTCAGTCGCATTCATGTTGGATAATACTCCAACATTTGGGTGTTGTCAAATACTCCAACGTGCGATCACCGCCCGAACACCACCGCGCCCAGCGCCATCGTCACTGCCGCCTGCGTGGGATCGATCACCGGGATGCCCAGCGCGTCCTCCAGCGGCTTGCGGTGTCGCGCCATTCCAGCGCAGCCCATGACAATCACGTCCGCACCGTCCTTGTCCTTGAGGTCACGCCCGACACTGATCATCTTCGCCAGCGTCCCGGAGCCTGACGCCGTTTCCGCCACGCTCATGTCGAGCGGACGCTCCCCCGCCAGCCGGTCCATCAGGCCCATCTCGCGCAGATACCGGATGTGGCGCCGGATCGAGCGCTGTGCGATGGCGATCACACCAAAACGATCCCCGTGCGCCAGCGCCGTCAGCACGCCCGATTCGGCAATGCCGAACACGGGCCGTGCCGTGCCCTCGCGGCAGACATGCAGGCCGGGGTCGGAGTAGCAGGCGATGATGAAGGCGTCGGACCGGTTGTCACTCTCCACAAGGCGCCTGAGCGGCATCTTCACCTCTTCCACATGCGCCTGATTCTCGACACCGTAGGGTCCTTCCTTCAGCGTGGTACAGAGGATTTCAGGGCCTTCCGCGAACATCAGCGGCTTCAGCGCCTCCGCCAGCCCGTCGGTGACGATCTGGTTCGAGTTGGGATTGATCACATGGATGCGGGCGCGGGACATGCTGGGGGCAAAGCTCTCTTGCGAAATGGCTGATGCGGGTGAATGCTGGCGCAAAGACTGGTCCATCGCTCGCCCTGAGGCAAGCCATCGACCCAAATGGAGTTTGGAATGACACGGCCTGCGTTCGATACCGTGATCCGGGGCGGCACGGTTGCCACTGCAACCGATGTTTTCAGGGCCGATGTGGGAATCATCGGCGAACGGATCGCCGCGATGGGCGAGCGATTGGGGCCGGGTGAGCGCGAGATCAATGCGAAGGGGCGCTATGTCCTGCCCGGTGGGATCGACAGCCATTGCCACATTGAACAGCTCTCGGCGGGCGGGCTGATGAATGCCGACACATGGGAAAGCGCCACGACATCGGCAGCCTTCGGCGGCACCACGACGGTGATTTCCTTCGCCGCACAGCACGTGGGCATGGAATTGCCGCAGGTTCTGGAGGATTACGCTGCGCTCGCCCGCAAGGGAGCGGTTGTCGACTATTGCTTCCACATGATCATCGCGGATGCCACCGAGCGCCTGATCAAGAACGATCTCCCTGCCGCCATCAAGGCGGGCCACGCCTCGGTCAAGCTGTTCATGACCTATGACCGCCTGCGCGTGCAGGACGAGCAGGCGCTGGATGTGCTGATGACCGCCCGGGAGAACAAGGCGCTGGTCTGCGTCCATGCCGAGAATCACGGCATGATCGCCTGGATGGGCAAGCGCCTTCTGGAGCGGGGCTATACTGCGCCGAAGTATCACGCTGTCAGCCATCCGCGCGTTTCCGAGACCGAAGCCTTCGAGCGGCTGATCGCCATGGCGGCATTGATCGACCAGCCCATCATGATCTTCCATGTCTCGACGCGGGAGGGTGCGGCCGTCATCCGCCGCGCGCGCGGCGAAGGGCACAAGGTCTTTGGCGAGACTTGCCCGCAATACCTGTTCATGACCGCTGCCGATCTAGACCGACCGGGGCTGGAAGGCGCAAAGTGGATGTGTTCGCCACCGCCGCGCCACAAAGATGATCAGAACGCGCTGTGGCAGGCTCTTGATCTGGGCGACCTTCAGACCATAAGTTCCGATCACGCGCCATATCGTTTCGACGCTTCGGGCAAGCTTAGCGCAGGTGCGAAACCCAGTTTCAAGCAGATCGCCAACGGCCAGCCCGGCCTTGAAACGCGCCTGCCTCTGCTGTTCGATGCCATGGTGTCGAAAGGCAGGTTGGGGCTGATGAAGTTCGTCGAGCTGACCGCGACGGAACCGGCGAAGATCTACAACCTGCACCCGCGGAAAGGCTCCATCGCAATAGGTGCGGATGCCGATGTCGCGGTCTGGGATCCGAAAAGGAAAGTCACGCTCAGCGACGCCATGATGCACGACCGCGCGGGCTACACGCCTTTCGCCGGACGCAGGATCACGGGCTGGCCCGAGACGGTGCTGCGGCGCGGCAAGGTCGTGGTAGCGGACGGCAAGTTGCAAGCCGCAGCGGGCTCCGGGCGTTTCCTGCATCGCACCGGCGGCAAGGCGGCAGTGCCTGCGGGACGACCGGCACCCGAGATGGATCCGAAGCAGAATTTCGGAGCGGACCTTTATCGTCGACTGTAGGCTTTTGGCATCGCTTCTGCTTGTCATCGTGAGGTCTCGACGCCATTGTAAATCCAAGCAAGCCGAGGAGCTTTCCCATGACCGAGACACCCATTGCAGGCATGACACGCCGCCAGGCGTTCACCATCGCTGCTGCGGCAGGCATCACTGCAACCACGATCATCGCGGCTTCCCCCGAAGAAGCGCTGGCGCAGGCCGCAAACCAGGGCACAAGCCCGACGTTCACGCTGCTGCTGGTCAACGACATCTACAAGATGGGCGAAGTCCGTGGCCGTGGCGGGTTCGCGCGTCTTGCCGCCATCGCGCGCGCCGAGAGAGCGAAGGCTGTTCCGGTGCTTTACGCCCACGCAGGCGACATGTTCTCGCCCTCGCTGATGTCGGGCTTTGACCAGGGCCAGCACACGGTGGAACTGCTCAATGTCGTGCCGCCCGACATCTTCGTACCAGGCAACCATGAATTCGATGGCGGCAAGGACAACTATGCCAAGCTGACAAAGCTGGCGAAATACCCCACCTTCGCCTCCAACCTGCGTGCGGCCGATGGATCGGTTTTGCCCGACCACAAGGATCGCGCCGTGGTGGATCTCGGCCCTGTCAAGGTCGGTATTTTCGGCGTGGTGCTGGCGAGTTCACCGTTGATGTCCTCGACCGGTGATCTCAAGTTTCTGGATGAAATGACGGCGGTGCGCGAGCAGTCGAAGGCGCTGCGCGATGCGGGCGCGGACATGATCGTCGCGGTCACGCACACCGATTTCACCCGCGATCTGGAAATCGCCCGTTCCCGCCTCGTCGATGTGCTGCTGACCGGCCACGACCATGACCTGCGCGTGGTCTATGACAACCGTACCGTCATGGTGGAATCGGGCGAGGAGGGCGAATATGTCACCGCCATCGACATCTACGCCACCATCGGCGAACGCGAAGGCAAGCGCGCCGTTACGTGGATGCCGCGCTTCCGCATCATCGATTCCGGCACCGTGACTCCAGACCCGGAAGCGCTGGCCATCGTCAGGAAATACGAGGCCGATCTCTCGAAGGAGCTGGATGTGTCACTTGGTACCACCGCAGTGGACCTCGACAGCCGTTCGGCATCGGTGCGCTCGCAGGAAACCGCCATCGGCAACCTCATCGGCGATGCCATCCGCGCCTCGACCGGGGCCGATGTCGCCATCACCAACGGCGGCGGCATCCGGGGGAACAAGCAGTATCCCGCCGGAGCCACCATCACGCGCCGCGATATCCTGACCGAACTGCCCTTCGGCAACTCGACCTCCATGGTCGAGATAACAGGCAAGGATATCAGGGATGCGCTGGAGAACGGGGTGAGCCAGATCGACAACCGCGCCGGGCGTTTCCCTCAGATCTCCGGCATGACAATCGTGATTGACCAGAAGGCCCCTGTCGGCAGCCGCATCACCTCCATCCAGATCGGTGGCAAGGACATCGACGCCGCTGCGAAGTACAAGGTCGCCACCAACGACTTCATGGTCGGTGGCGGTGATGGTTACGGTGCGCTGGCGCGCGGCCGCGTGCTCATCGGCAAGACCGATGGAAAGCTGATGGCCAGCGTCGTGATGGCCTATGTCCGTGCGGCGGGCGCAGTGCAGGCCGGAATCGACGGGCGGATCACCCTGAAGTGACCCAGTACCAGGCGGCGCTGGCCGCCTTTCGCCGCGATGCAGAGGACGGCTGGGCGACCCTGCCGTTTTTCACGGATGGCTCTGCCGAGCGGCTGATGCAGCGGCTTGATGCCAAAGTGGCAGCCGGAGTTGCGATCCTTCCCGCAGCCACTGACGTCTTTGCAGCCCTGAGGCTCACGCCCCTAGATCGTGTCCGGGTCGTCATTCTTGGACAAGACCCCTATCCCACGCCCGGTGATGCCCATGGACTTGCCTTTTCGGTCAATCCGGGCGTGAAAATACCGCGCTCGCTGGCAAACATCTTCAAAGAACGCGAGAGTGACCTCGGTCTGCCGCGCCCGTCCCATGGCAACCTGCTGTCATGGGCACGTCAGGGCGTGCTCCTCCTCAACACCAACCTGACGGTCGAGGCCGGAAGCGCGGGCAGCCATCGTCAGATGGGCTGGCAGATTCTGACGGACCAGATCATTCAGGCCGTATCTGAACGTGCAAGAAGCGCTGTCTTCCTGCTCTGGGGCGCAGATGCGCAGGCGAAGCGTCTCCTGATCGCGGAACCGCGCCATCGCATCATCGCAAGCGCCCATCCCTCCCCGCTGTCAGCGCGGCGCGGGTTTTTCGGGTCACGGCCCTTCAGCGCAACGAATGCGCATCTGGCAAACACCGGTCAGGCATCCATCGACTGGGGTCTTTGATCGAAAGTCGGCCTATTTCTCGAAAATCGGCTCAACGTTCTCGGCCATGCGGAAAAACCGCACCATGCCATAGATACCGACGGCCATAAAAAGACCGATCAGGATGATCTTCCACAGGTCGGACAGCTCGAACATGCCACCAAGGGCCCAGCCGAGAGCCAGCGCCGCGCCGAGAATTTCGGTTCCGACGAGGATCGTCACCGACACGATCGTGATCAGATTCTTCCGATTGAGGCGACCAGCCATGAGAAACGCTCTTGAAATTGCGGCCGGAGCCGCCTGGAAACTTGTGAAACGCAGTTACCGGATATAGCAATCGCCCCGGGGAAACAACAAGCCAGACGGCCCCAAGCCAGACCTGCCCGAGGACTATCCATGGATACACCGAGCTTTAGCCAGGCCGCCGTCGCGGCACCCCATTCCTCTGCCTGCGAGGCGGGTCTGGCCGTGCTGCGCGAAGGCGGCAATGCCTTGGAGGCGATGATTGCCGTCGCTGCCAGCATCGCGGTGGTCTATCCGCACATGAACGGCATTGGTGGTGACAGCTTCTGGATCATCCATGAGCCGACCGGAAAGGTGCGCTACATCGAGGCCTGCGGCTTTGCAGGCGAACATGCGACCATCGAGCGGTACAAGGCGATGGAACTGGACAGCATTCCATTGCGAGGCCCCCAGGCGACCCTCACAGTCCCCGGCACCATCGGAGGCTGGCAGATCGCCGCAGCCATGGCCCGCGAGAACGGCGGCAAGCTGCCGCTCGACATGCTGCTGCACCACGCGATCAGCGCGGCGCGGGAAGGCACGCCGGTCGGCAAATCGGAATCGCGCTATATCCTGAAGGATGACAAGGCGCTGATCGGTCTGCCATTTTTCACCGAGACCTATTTCGCGGATGGCAAGCAGCCGGCTGCGGGCAGCACGCGGCGGTTTCCCGCGCTTGCGGCAACACTTCAGCATCTGGCGGATACGGGTCTCGACGACTTCTACCGCGGGGACGTCGGTCGCGAAATGGCGGCGGATCTGGAGCGCGCCGGCACCCCGATCACGCGTGGCGACCTCACCCGCTACCGCGCCGTGGAACGCCAGCCGCTCACGGCGAGGCTGAAAGATTGCACGCTCTACATGTCGCAGCCGCCAAGCCAGGGCTTCGCAGCACTGATGATGCTGGGCATCTTTGACGAACTGGGCGTTGGCCGGGGCGAAACCATCCAGCACCTGCATGGCATGATCGAAAGCGTCAAACGCGCCAACACGCTGCGTGACCGGGTGGTGACGGAGTTCGACCGCATGCCGGAAGATCCGGCCGAATTCCTGACACGCGAGCGCTTCCAGCGAGAGGCCCTGCAAATCGACGCGCACCGTGCCGCACGATGGCCGCTGCCGCGCATGGAGGACGGCGACACCATCTGGTGCGGCGTCATCGATGGCAATGGCATGGCAGTCTCACTGATCCAGTCGCTGTTCTGGGAATATGGCTCCGGTGTTGTCCTGCCCAAAACCGGCGTCCTCATGCAAAACCGGGGTCTCGGTCTCTCGCTTGATCCGGCCTCGCTCAATGCCCTGAGACCGGGTCGACAGCCGTTCCACACCCTGCACGCGCCCATGGCGATCTTCGATGACGGGCGCATCATGAGCTATGGTTCCATGGGTGGTGAGGTGCAACCGCAGATCACCAGCAACAATTTCCTGCGCTACGCCCGGTTTGGCATGAGCCCGTCAGAAGCCCTCGATGCACCGCGCTTCACCTTCGGCAAGGCGTGGAACGCCAACCGCGCGACCGTGAAAGTGGAAAACCGCATGGACCCGACTCTCATCCGGGAGCTCGGCAAGCTGGGACATGCGGTCGAGGTCAACCCCAATGCCTATGCCGACAGCTTTGGCCATGCCGGCATGCTCGTAAAACATCCCGATGGCCACGTGCTGGCGGATCACGATCCCCGCGCCGATGGCGGGGCCATGGGCCTTTGACGCGTCAGGCCGCGTTGCGGGCGGCCTCTGCTGCCCGCTGCGAGCTGATCTTGACGATGTCGTCGGACAGGATCATCTGGACCGCCATATCCGAGGCGCGCGCGATCATCCCGGCATAGAACGGCTGGACACCATGGGCATCGACGAAGCCGTTTTCCGGCGTTCCGGCCAGTGACTGCTCGACGCCATGCGGAATGCGCGCGTTCTTGCCCTGGGCCGTGATGACAAAGGTCGGTGTGTCGCCGTCGCCTTCGATGACGCAATCCAGCGAACCGCCGCTCGGAATGCAGGAGGCACCGATCACCAGGAGGTTCAGCAACAGCTTGACCCGGTTCTTCGGCATCAGCAGGCGCGGACCGGACCAGCTCAGCCGGATCTTGTCGTCGTTGAGGAAGCCTTTCGCAACGCTCTCGGCGTCGCCGGTATCGATGGCAGAACCGGCGGAACCCGCAGCACCAAAGGCGATCCGCGCGAATTGCAGGCGGGCGGACGCCGTCTTGGCGCTTCTGTTGATGAGATCGAGCGCGAACTCGCGCATGCCCGCATCCTTTTCCTCCGCCAAGACCTCGAGGCCGTTGACGATCGCGCCGACGGGCGAGATCACGTCGTGGCACACCCGCGAGCACAGAAGCGCGGCGAGATCGAGCGAATCGAGGGTCACGGCGGGCATGGCCACTCCGGCGAAAGGGGCATCGACCTGCACAAGCGCTGTGTCTCCTGTGACGTAATCCAACTTAT
>JANMFA010000025.1:0-2708 GCA_031377545.1 Hyphomicrobiales bacterium
CGAGCACGATGGTGCCTATCGAAGGATCGCTCTCGAAAGCGGTGCGGATGGCGTCAAGATCGCCGAACGGCACACGGCGCGTGTTCTCGGTGACCTTGAACTGCTGCCGGTAAAGGACGCCGTCGGTAACAGCCAGCGTTCCCTTGGTCTTCCCGTGGAAAGAGTTCTCGGCATAAACGATGGTGGCCCGGTCCGGCCCCTGCGCCTGTTCGCAGATCTTCAATGCGGCTTCCATGGCTTCCGAGCCGGATGAGCCCAGAAACACCATGTCGAGATCGCCGGGCGCGATCTGTGCCAGATTGTGGGCCAGAGCCGACGCATACTGCGACATGAACGCCATGCAGATGTCCTGGCGGCTTTCCTCCTCGAACTTCTTGCGGGCCGCCACGATGCGGGGATGGTTGTGACCGAAGGCGACCGAGCCGAAACCGCCAAAGAAATCGAGGATCTTCCGGCCGTTCTGATCGATGTAATATGGCCCTTCGGCGCGCTCGATGAGAACGCGGTCGAAGCCGAGAAGTCCGAGGAAGTGCAACTGGCCAGGATTGAGGTTCTCGGCCCACAGCTTGCGGACCTCCTTCAGGCTTAGCTTCTTCGTCTGCTCAAGCGTGAGAAGCTTGGGGCGGGCGGGAGCACTGGACTGGTTCAAGGCTGCGGACATGGCTTGGCTCCTCAGATCGCGTTGACAGTGTTGGGCATCGTAGCAGCCTTGCCCGCGCGATATTCGCGGTACGCGGCTTTCAGCATGTCCTCGTCACGGTGTTTCGGCTTCCAGCCGAGATCGGTCCGCAACGCGGTCGTGTCGAGGATGCAGGTTTCATCTGCGATCAGATATTGCTCCGGGTCCATGATCGGCATGTTGATCGCGTCCAGTGCCGTCAGCGTCAGCTTCACGACAGCGGCAGGAGTCGACACGAGAATGGACTTGCTACCCGCCTCGATGATGAGATCGCCGAGCAGCTTGCGGATTGGCGGCGGTGCGTCCGAGCCAAGATTGTACTCCTTGTTCGGAAAGCCGCCACGCCACGCGGCCTGCGCCGCAGAGGCACAGTCAAACACCGAAATGAACTGGTAGGGGTTCTTGCCGCTGCCGATCATTGGCACTGGAAGATTCATGTCGATCAATTTGAAAAGCTTGACCAGAATGCCCAGGCGACCTGGCCCGATGATTAGGCGTGGCCGAAAGATCGAGATGCTGAAGCCCTTCTCGCGCCATGCCATGCACAGCTCTTCGGTCGCAAGCTTCGACTTGCCGTACTCGCCCAGCGGCTCCTTGCGGGCGCTCTCGGGCTTGGGGATGTCATGCGTGTGGCCATAGATCATGTCGGTGGTGAACTGCACGAGATCGCGCGCGCCGGTTCGCTCCATGCGATCCAGCAGGTTCACCACGCCGTGGTGATTGACCGGCCAGAAGAATTCATGCCGTTCCGCCCGCGTCACGATGGGTGACAGCATCTTGGCTGCCATGTTGTAAACCGCATCGCCCGGCTGGAAATCAAGCGCGTCCAGTGTCTCGCGGCGGCGGATGTCGATGGCGACGAAGGTGAGATTGGGATGCGGCTTCAGATGAAGCCTATGGATATCGGCGACGACTACCCTCTCGCCCGATGCGAGCAGATCGGCCGCCAGTTGCCGTCCCACGAAACCATCGCCGCCAATGATGAAGTGACGCATATGCAAACCCTCAAGACATCGAGATGAAAACGGTACCGGCCATAATCAGCGCAATGCCCGCAATGCGCGCCGCCCCCACATCCTCGCCGAAGATAAAGAACGCGTAGGCCGCCACCACGACATAGGCCAAACTCAGGAAGGGATAGGCAAAGGACAGTTGCACCCGCGACAGCACGACCAGATGCGATGCCATGCTGACGACGAACAGGCACAGGCCCGCAAAGACCCACGGGCTGAACACGACGGAAAGCGCCGTGCCGACAACGCCGCCGATACCACCGCTGCCGGTCGACAATGTGCCGAACGAGAGCATGCCCTTCTTCAGCATGATCTGCGCCGCCGCATTGGTCAGCACGGTGAACAGGATCAGCGCTATGGAAAGCGTTTTGGGAGTCATCAGGATGATGTTGCCGCCGTTTGTGAAGGATGAACGTGTTGGCATGGCCTCAAGCAACGCGCTCTTTCTGAAGGGAAAGATACAATTGTGCGGATGTTTTTCCAAACGGGTGTTGGGAATAGCCTTACCAGAATAGGTGAATGGCGCCTGTCGACCACGACCGAAACGTATCCGGGAATGTGCTCTGCGTATCGGTTTGCACTTGATACCAAGGACAGGGCGGCAGAAGGTCAGGCCGTGAACTCTTCACCGGGGGATGCAGCGATGATCGGCAGGCGTGCGTTTCTGGCGGGAGCGGTTGCCGCAGCAGCGACGGGCATGAGCCCGGCGCGGGCGCAGACGGCGGTTCTGGAGTTCCTGACCGCAGGGCCGGGAAGTGCCTTTCTTCCCTACGGCGAGGGGATCGCCAATGTCGTGAATTCGACAGGGCTGCTCCGGCTTGACGTGACCCAGACCAAAGGATCGATAGAGAACCTTTCCGCCGTCAATGCCGCCACGAACCGGATCGGAACCGCTTTCATCGGCTCGGCTTATGAAGCGATCCACGGCATCGGCCCTTTCGCCGGCCGGAAGCACGACAATCTGCGCGCCATCGCCCCGATGTACGAGACCTCTTTCCAGATCGCGGCCAAGACCG
>JANMFA010000469.1:0-5430 GCA_031377545.1 Hyphomicrobiales bacterium
CCCGCGACGCATCCCCGCGCAAGGACAGCTCACGGGCTGGGTACGTTTCCGGGAGGCATCCGAGACCGTCATTTCCCATGAGATCGCGATCGCCCTGTCAGCCCTTGCGATCGGCCTGCTGACCTGGGGCAGCGCCAATATGGTCGGGTTCTGGGTCTTCCTGATCCTCTGGATCATGCGGCTGAGCACGAAGCTCAACATCTTCCTGGGTGCATTGAACATCACGGACGAGTTTCTGCCCGATCACCTCACCTATCTCAGCAGCTACTTTCGCCGACGTTCGATGAACGGCCTGTTCCCCGTGGTCATCACGGTGTCATTGCTCATGACAGCCTGGCTTGCCCACAAGGCCCTGGGTGCCCAGGCCAGTGCCTTTGACGTGACAGCCTACAGCCTGATGGCAAGCCTCATGGCGCTGGCCGTGCTGGAGCACGTCCTCCTTTTCATTCCCCTGCCGTCCAGCTGGCTTTGGCGCTGGGGTTTGGGGGACAGGCTGCCTGTCGAGTCCAAGCCGGTCATCGGTGTGATTCCAATTTCAACCAAAGACGTTCCGCCGGGTGGCCTTCGCGGCCATCCATAAGGAAACGCGGTCAAACGAGGAGTAGTGAAGATGGCAACTGACATTCATGGCATCCTGGACATTGATGCAGCGGTTCACGCTGCTCCTGTGGCTGCGACGAAAGCGCGCTTGCAGGAAGCGCCGGATGGCGCGACAGGTCTGCGCAAGACACGAGCCCAGCTGGATCGCCTCGCGAAGATCAAGCCCGGATCGGTGAAGGTGCAAGGGCGTGAGGGCATGAACTACGAGAATTTCTTCAAGGCGGAGTTGAACCGTCTGCGCGACGAAGGGCGTTATCGTGTCTTTGCCAATCTGGAGCGCGACCGGGGCAACTATCCTCATGCCACGTGGCGTGATGGCGGCACCCAGCGCAAAGTGACGGTCTGGTGCTCGAATGACTATCTGGGGATGGGCCAGCATCCGGATGTCCTGGCGGCCATGCACGAGGCGCTTGATCGCTGTGGCGCAGGTGCCGGTGGCACGCGCAACATTGCGGGTACCAACCATTATCACGTCCTCCTGGAGCAGGAACTCGCTGACCTGCATCAGAAGGAAGCCGCCCTCCTGTTCACTTCGGGTTATGTTTCAAACTGGGCTTCGCTGAGCACGCTGGCGACACAGTTGCCGGGCTGCGTGGTTCTTTCGGATGCAGGCAACCATGCCTCGATGATCGAGGGTATCCGGCACAGCAAGGCATCCCGCATCATCTTCAGGCACAATGATCCCGAGGATCTGAACCGGCATCTTTCAACGCTGGATCCCGCGCTGCCCAAGCTCGTCGCCTTCGAATCTGTCTATTCCATGGATGGCGATGTCGCCCCTATTGCTGAGCTTTGCGACGTGGCCGACGCGCATGGTGCCATGACCTATCTGGATGAGGTGCATGCGGTTGGTCTCTACGGGCCACGTGGCGGCGGCATTGCCGAGCGGGATGGCCTGAGCCATCGGCTGACCATCATCGAAGGAACACTCGGCAAGGCCTTTGGCGTGGTCGGAGGTTATATTGCCGGTTCTGCTGCGGTTTGTGACTTCGTGCGCAGTTTCTCGTCCGGCTTCATTTTCACCACGGCGCTGCCGCCTGCTGTGGCTGCCGGAGCAGCCGCCAGCATCCGCCATCTCAAGAACAGCCAGTCCGAGCGTGACCGGCATCAGGCCAATGTTGAAAAGGTGCGTTTCCAGCTGCAGGCCAGGGGCATTCCGCTGCTCGACAATCCCAGCCATATCGTGCCGGTGATGGTGCGTGACCCCGTGCTCTGCAAGCGCATCAGTGATCGCCTGCTCAACGAGCATGGCGTTTACGTGCAGCCCATCAATTACCCCACGGTGCCCAAGGGTACGGAGCGGTTGCGGATCACGCCGGGCCCATCGCATACCGATTTGGATATCGTCCATCTCGTGCGCTCACTGGATGCCGTCTGGTCAGCAGAGGGGCTGCCACGGATGATGTGAGCGCGGCCCCCTATTTGGGTGCGCGCTTCGCCAGGATGCGCTGGAGGGTACGGCGGTGCATGTTGAGGCGGCGCGCGGTTTCCGACACATTGCGCTCGCACAGCTCATACACACGCTGGATATGCTCCCAGCGGACACGGTCGGCTGACATCGGATTGTCGGGGACCTCTGGCTTGCTGCCCGGAATGGCGCGCAGGGCGGCATCGATTTCATCGGCATCGGCAGGTTTCGCGAGATAGTCGAAGGCACCCATCTTTACAGCGGTCACTGCGGTGGCGATGTTGCCGTAGCCCGTCAGCACGATACCGCGCGCATCAGGCCTGACCCGCTTGAGCTCGGAAATCACATCAAGGCCGTTACCATCCAGCAGCCGCATGTCGATGACGGCAAAGGCAGGCGCGCTCTGACCGATGGCAGCGAGACCAGCCGCAACGCTTTCTGCCTGGGTCACAGCGTAGCCGCGTGCTTCCATGGCACGGCCAAGCCGTGTGAGGAACGGTTTGTCATCATCCACGATCAGAAGGGAACGATCAATTGCTGGCGTCAGAATCTGTGTCATCAGTGTTTTTACGTCAATCGGCAGGCATTGGATGCCGCATGGCGGCATCATTGGTCAAGCTGTGTTGTATGCCGGTGGCCTCTTGCGCGAAGCTTTGCCGTGGCCATGTCAGGCTCACCTGTGCCCCGTGCGACGGATATTCGAGATTCGCTGCCGTGAATTGGGCGCCACCGCGCTCCAGCAGCGTCTTGGCAATGAAAAGGCCAAGGCCCAGCCCCGCGGAATCGTTGTCGGAGCGCGAATCGAACTTGCGCGTGGTCACGTAGGGCTCTCCCAGCCGGTTCAGAACTTCGGATGCAAAGCCGGGCCCGTCGTCCGTGATCTGGATCCTCACATCCCGCTCAGTCCATGTCGCCTTGATCGTCACGGTGGTGCGGGCGAAATCCACCGCATTGTCGATCAGGTTCTCGAGGCCATACATGAGGCCTGGCTTGCGGGTTGAAAGGGGCTCGCTGCCCTTGCCATCAACGTCAACCTTGATCCTGACGCCAAACGGACGTTGAGGTGCGGAAATTTCCTCGACAAGTTGCCGGATCCCGATGGCCTTCAACGGCCCTTCATGTTCCGTGCCCAGCGTGGCGATCTTCGCAAGGATCTGCCTGCATCGTGCGGTTTGTTCCCGCAGAAGGTCTATATCCTCCTTGTGCGGACTTTCGGCGCTGATGGAGCGGTCCAGCTCTTTCACGACCAGCGCGATGGTCGCCAGGGGGGTTCCCAGTTCATGGGCGGCGGCAGCGGCCAGTCCATCGAGCTGCGAGAGATGCTGCTCGCGCGCGAGAACCAGTTCGGTCGCAGCAAGGGCATGGCCCAGCTGGCGGGCTTCTTCCGCGACACGCCAGGCATAGACTCCGATAAAGGTGAGCCCCAGAAGCAGGGAGAGCCAGACACCCCAGACATACAGCGGCGGCAGGCTCACGCTTTCATCCGGCTTCCAGGGAAGCGGCTGGTGCCAGAGCGCCAAAGCCGTCACCAGCGCGACTGCAAGGGCCCCCAGGGCCATGGTTCTGACCGGAGGCAATGCCGTGGCCGAGATCATGACCGGTGCCAGAAACAGGATCGCGAAGGGATTTTCGAGGCCACCCGTCAGGTAAAGCAAGGCGGCGAGTTGCACCACATCGTAGGCCAAAAGCGCGGCTGCCGCGCCGTCTTCCAGTCTGTGCGTGGTCGGATATCGCGCCCTGAGTGCAACGTTCAGCGCGGCCGAGACCGCAATGATCGCAAGGGCTCCCAGCAGCGGCAGACGGAACCCCATGCCGAAATGAACGGCCAGCACGGCAATGGCCTGACCCGTCACTGCCAGCCAGCGCAGCTTGACGAGTGTATCGAGCCGCAGGAGATGCGGAGCGCCAACGCGATTGAGAAGACCCTGGTCAACCATCGCGGCAATCTGCTCCGTTGCCAGCGCGCCGACAAGCTTTCCGTTGTCGCGCCGCCTGGCCGGGTGGGGGTCATTAAAATTTATTTCACCAAGACGAGGGATTCGAAACGCTTCATCAACCGTTTTCTAGGAAGGTCGGGACAGAAGCGTCGTGTTGAGTACGGAAAAACATCCGATGGACGATCTGTTGCGTGATTTTGTCGTCGAAACCACCGAGAATATCGATGTGGTGGACAATGAGCTGGTTCGGTTCGAGCAGGATCCGAACAACAAGGGCATCATTGCCCAGATTTTCCGGCTTGTGCATACGATCAAAGGAACCTGCGGGTTTCTTGGACTGCCGCGCCTGGAAGCGCTGACACATGCTGCCGAAACCGCGATTGACCGTTTCCGAGAAGGCGCGCCGGTCACGCGTGATGCGGTTACCCTGATTCTTTCGACGATCGACCGGATCAAACTGATCATGGCCGAGCTGGACCGGTCGATGGCGGAGCCGCAGGGCGAAGACAAAGACCTGATTGGTGCGCTTGAAGCACTGGTGGAGTCGAAGCCCGTTCCCCAAGGCTTCTCCACACCGGCAACGGATATCACAGTGGGTACGCTGGTCTATCAGGTGCTGGAGCGGGAGTTGCGACCGGGAGAGGTTTCTCTCGACGAACTGGAGAAGGCTTTCCGGAACGCCACATCTGAGGAATCCGAGTTTGGCTATGGCATGCTTGAGCGGGCCGGTCTTCTGAATGACGATGTCCAGACAGCCACGAGCGCTATCGAGACCGGCCATCACGACGATGCTGGAACGGACAACGCAGCGCCGGACAGCGCAATGCGCAATGGCACGATCCGTGTTCCCATCGATACGCTCGAACACCTGATGACGATGGTCTCCGAACTGGTTCTGACGCGGAACCAGCTGCTGGAGATTGCGCGACGCGATGAAGAAAGCGCGTTCAAGGCTCCGCTGCAGCGGCTCTCCCATGTCACGGCCGAGCTGCAGGAAAGCGTGATGAAAACGCGGATGCAACCGATTGGCAGCGCCTGGGCCAAGCTGCCACGGCTCGTGCGCGATCTCTGCCAGGATCTTGGCAAGGACATCGAACTGACCATGGTTGGTTCGGAAACCGAAATTGATCGCCAGCTGCTGGAGCTGATCAAGGACCCGATGCTGCACATGATCCGCAATGCTGCGGATCACGGCATCGAGAGTGTCGGCGACCGGATGAAGGCCGGAAAATCTCCCAAGGGGGCGATCAATGTATCGGCCGCTCAGGAGGGGGGCTACATCACGCTCTCCATCATTGACGATGGACGAGGTCTGGACCTCCCGCGAATCCGGCAAAAGGCTGTACGTCAGGGTCTGGTCACCGAAGCCGATGCGGCGCAGTTGAATGATCAGCAGATCGCCAAGTTCATTTTCCATGCCGGCGTCTCCACAGCCGAGAAACTGACCAACATTTCTGGCCGCGGAGTCGGCATGGATGTGGTGCG
>JANMFA010000470.1:0-2342 GCA_031377545.1 Hyphomicrobiales bacterium
ACGCTGGCCGAGAGCTGGCGGCTGATCGCGCGGGGCGTAGCGGATCGCCGTTCGGGCTTTCATCACCCGACCGTCGCAACGATCGGGCTGGATGGCAGGCCAAGGCTGCGCACGGTGATCCTGCGCGGTTGCGACGCGGCCTCGCGGATCGTGCGGTTCCATACGGATATCCGCTCGCAGAAAATCACGGAACTCCAGCGCGACAACCGCGTGGGCCTGCATTTCTATGAGCCCGTTTCCAAAATCCAGTTACGCCTGGACGGACTTGCAACCCTGAACACGGACAACGCCGTGGCCGATGCAGCCTGGCAGGGCTCCCGCGCCCTCAGCCGCCAGTGCTATGGCATCGCTCCCGGACCCGGCGCCGTCATTTCGGACAGTGATGCTTTCACGCTGCCCGCCCCGACGGATGAGGCGACTGTCGCAGCCCGGGTGCATTTTTGTGCGGTAACGGTTATGCTGGAACGGCTCGAATGGCTGTATCTGGCGAGCGCGGGGCATCGTCGGGCGTTGTTTCACTGGCAAGACAGCAAAGACCACAGCCATTGGCTTGCACCATAGAGTCATTTGGCATTGGAGAGCGCCAGAAACCATCTTTGACATTGCTCTCGCGATTTACTTCGACACCAGTCTCAGGACCGTTTCGACAACGCTGGCGCACCGTCGGGTCTGGGCGTCTTTATCCGCCATGTCATGCCCGAAGGCCTGAAGGATGCTGGCACGGTTGGAGACGTTGTAGAAGCTCAACGCGGTGATCGTCAGGTGAATGTCCAGGGGACTGAGGCCTTCTCGAAAGACATCCTGTTCGAGGCCCCGCATGTAGATATCCCGGACCGTGTCGATTGCCGAAAGATTGAGCTCGCCGATCTTGGCCGAAAGCTTCATGTGCCGGGCGTGATGGATGTTCTCTCCCATGACAAGGCGGACGAACTCGGGATGCCTTGCGTGATAGTTGAAGGTGAATCCGACCAGCAACTCCAGCGCCTCCCTTGGCGGCGAAGTCGCCAGATCCAGTGATCGCTCGATTCCACGGATACGCGCGTAGGCTTCCTCAAGGACGGCGATATAGAGCCCCTCCTTGTCCTTGAAATAGTAGAAAATCATGCGCTTGGATGTCGCGATGCGGGTGGCAATTTCATCGACCCGGGCACCGCTGAGTCCCTTTTCGGCAAACTCGATGCGGGCCGCTTCGAGAATATCCTTCCGCACACCCTCCGGATCCTGCGTCCAGGATGTGGCTCTAGAAGAAATCTTCCGTCGAGTAGGGGCAGCGTCACCATTTTTTGGGATGCCGGGCATGCATGAATCCTGTTGAGTAGAAACACCATAGAACCGTGAGCGGACGTGTAAATGGACTATTCGGTTAAATTATACTTGACCGAGAGACATGCCTGATCCAGTGGTCGGCTGAGGCTTGATCAGAGAGCCTGGTCAGGATTGCCTGCGGGAGTTTTTTGGCACCGGATTCAAGGTTTGATCAGCACGGCTGCGAAGAACTCTCACTGCAATAACCATTGCCTGTGCGCAGACTTCGTCTCAAGCTTGCGGCTGTCGTCTGGCCGGGCAATCTGGTCAGGTCGCCGGGTGTGGAATCACTCAAGGCTTTTCGGCCCCGTGCATGTACCGCGGGCTTCATGTCAGGAACTGCAACGATGTCCCGTCTGGTCTTTGTTCTGAATGGCCCCAACCTGAACCTGCTCGGCAAACGCCAGCCCCAAATCTACGGTCATGAGACGCTGGCGGACGTCGAGGTCATGTGCCGCAAAGCGGCAAGCAGCCATGCGATCGACCTGCGCTTCCACCAGTCAAACCGCGTATACGAGATCATCGACTGGATTCACGAGGCGCGCGAGATCGCAGCAGGAATCGTGATCAATCCGGCCGCCTTCACGCACACTTCGGTTGCAATCCTTGACGCGCTCAACACTTTCGATCCCCCGGTGATCGAGGTGCATATTTCCAACGTTCACAAGCGCGAGGCCTTCCGGCACCACTCCTATGTCTCGCTGCGCGCGGATGGGGTGGTGGCTGGTTTCGGCACACAGGGCTATCCGTTGGCGATCGAGCGGCTGGCCACCCTGATCAAGACAACGAAGGCCTGAGCCATGATGGCGTCCCCCGCGCGGATTGCGATGATGGGCGCCGGCATCATCGGCAAGCGCCACATCGAGCACATTCTCGCGGAGCCAACGGCCTCCTTGCATGCCGTTATCGATCCTGCGCCCGCAGCGAAAGCGGTTGCGGCGCAGGCAGGCGTGCCTTGGTTTGCGGACTTTGCGACGATGATGGCTGCAGGAAAGCCGGATGGCGTCATCGTCGCCACACCCAATCAGCTCCACGTG
>JANMFA010000500.1:0-7203 GCA_031377545.1 Hyphomicrobiales bacterium
CGCTTGTGCGGCATGGCGGAAGAACCCTTCTGCCCAGGCGAGAAATACTCTTCGGCTTCCAGTACCTCCGTGCGCTGCAGATGCCGGATTTCGACGCTCAGGCGCTCGATCGAAGAGGCGATGACACCCAGTGTGGCGAAATACATGGCATGACGGTCTCGCGGGATGACCTGTGTCGAGACGGGCTCGACCGACAGGCCCATCTTCGCAGCGACATGCTCTTCCACCCGCGGATCGATGTTGGCGAACGTACCGACCGCGCCCGAAACAGCGCAGGTCGCGATATCCTGCCGCGCGGCCACGAGCCGTTCGCGGTTGCGTGCAAATTCCGCATAGGCCTGCGCCAGCTTCAGCCCGAAGGTGACGGGCTCGGCATGGATACCGTGCGACCGGCCGATGGTCGGTGTCATCTTGTGTTCCATCGCGCGGGTTTTCAGGGCAGCCAGCAACCCATCGATATCCTTGAGCAGCAGATCCGAGGCGCGGGCGAGTTGCACAGCGAGCGTGGTGTCCAGGACATCGGAGGACGTCATGCCCTGATGCATGAAGCGCGCCTCTGGTCCTACCGTCTTCGAGACATGCGTGAGGAAGGCGATCACGTCGTGCTTCACCTCGCGCTCAATCTCGTCGATGGCAGCGACATCGGCATCATCGAACGGGATCGCGCCGCCCTTCTCCCAGATTGCCTTGGCCGCGGATCTTGGCACCACACCAAGCTCCGCCAACGCATCGGTGGCATGGGCCTCAATCTCGAACCAGATTCGGTACTTCGTGGCCTGGGACCAGATGGCGGTCATCTCCTTGCGGGAATAGCGGGTGATCATGGCGGAGGACTCCAGGTTCAGTCAGCAAGAGCCGCGCGCGGCCAGAAAAACAGGACTAGGGAGGCTGCGATGGTGACCGCGAGTGCGGGCCAGGGCAGCAGGTAGCGCAAGCCGGTAGGTGTGAACATGCCCATGGCACCAAACATCGACCAGAAGATCTCCCCGATGCGAAGGTCTGTCACCGTATCTGCCTCGATCCGGCCATCGATGACGCGGATCTTCAAGGCAAAGAAAAACAGCGTGGCCGGAACGAAGAGCCCGCCAGCGACCAGGCCACCCAGCACCGAGCGGATCCACCGGTTCCACCTCTCGGCCACCCACAACGTCAGCACGGCCACCGGCATCATGGCGGCAAAGCCGCCTTCCGCAGCAATCAGCACCAGCAGAGCCGTGCGGTCGGATACCGGCTCCTCGAACATCACGATGCGCAGGGCGACGGCCAGCGCCGCTGTCACGCCAACCGCCAGTGCCACCCCGAAGGCCTGGGGCAGCGTGTTGCGCCCCCGGGCCACGTCAGACACGCAGGCCGACTGCATCTTCCGCAGCATGGCGGATCGCGTCGATGTTGGCGGCATAGGCCTTTGGGCCACCCTTGAACACGGCGGACCCGGCCACAAGCACATTGGCACCCGCCTTGGAGATGGTACCGGCGTTCTCCGGCGTGCAGCCCCCGTCGATCTCCAGATCGATGGGTCTGTCGCCGATCATCGCGCGGATTCGGCGGATCTTTTCCAGCATCGATGTCTCGAATGCCTGCCCGCCGAAGCCGGGCGAGATCGTCATCACAAGCACGAGATCGACGAACGGCAGCAGATGCTCGATCGCGCTTTCCGATGTCTGTGGATTGAGCACGATGCCCGCCTTCTTGCCCAAGCTCCTGATCAGCTTGAGCGAGCGATGCGCATGCGGCCCCGCCTCGACATGCAACGAAATCAGATCCGCGCCCGCCTTGGCAAAAGCCTCGACGTAAAGATCCACTGGCGAGATCATGAGATGCACGTCGAAGAACTTTTTCGTCCTCGGGCGGATGGACTTCAGAATATCCGGGCCGAACGAGATGTTGGGTACGAAATGCCCGTCCATCACATCGCAATGCACCCAGTCGCAACCCGCCCGGTCAATCGCCTCGATATCCGCTCCCAGCGCGGAGAAATCGGCGGAGAGGATGGAGGGAGATATGATGATGGGGCGGGACATGGATGAGGCAATAGTCCTGGATGGGCGAGGGGGCAACAGTCAGTCCGGTTTGTCCACCCGAAACCGCTTCGCCAGCGGCTTCACGATCACCGGCATCAGATAGATCGGGAACTGGGCCAGGGCGAAAAACAGGAACGTCGTCTTGGGCGCGGCAGCACCCAGCGCAGCAATCAGCAAGCCCATGTTGCGCTGGCACGTTGCATAGCCGAGGACGAAACGGTCCGCGCCCGAGAGGGGTCGCAGCACGAACCAGGCGGCAGCGAATCCGAGGAATGCCATCACGAAGGCGAATCCCAGGAACTGCACAACTTTCCAGGGATCAGACAGTGCTGCCACCATCACACCGTCCATCGCTGCGACGGCGAACAGAAAATACATGATCACGCCGATGCCATCGAAGGTTTCCTTGCTGGCGCGGATTCGCTCCATACCCATCACCCGGCGCAGGGCGACCGCGCCGATGATCGCACCGCCAATCAGCAGCAGGAGCCGCTGCAGCAGGATGCCGAGGTCCAGCGGCACAGCGGCACCCGCAATGAAGTCGATCAGTACAGGAGAGATCAGCGGAGCCAGCGCCGTGGTCACAAGCACTGCTGTGAGCAGAAGGGTCGGCTCCAGCCCCAGCAGCATGGCGACCGCCGGTGCGGACATGATGGGCGGCGCAGCACCCATGACCGCGAGGCCGAGCACGAGGCCGGGATCCAGGTTTTCGCGCCCGATGGCAACGAGGATTGCGGTGATGACAATGGCCGGCGCGATCACCAGCCACAGGCTTGCAAGGATCAGCGGCTTGGGGGCCAGCATCAGGGCACGGACTTTCGCTTCCTCGGCCCGGGCGAATGTCAGCATCACGAAAATGAAGATCGTCACGGCAAGCAGGGGCCTTGCGGCTGCCGCGAACTGCGGCAAGGCAAGCCCGACGAAGATGGAAATCGCGAATCCCTGTGTTCCGTGCCGCCCGATCCAGGCCAAAGGTTTCGTCAGGTTTTCAAGCAGCACGCTAGATTCTTTCACTATGGAGCGAGCAAAACACCGTCGATTCGACGCCACATTCGAAAAAGCAGTGTCTTGAAAGACCGGCCTGACTTACCGAGTTTAGAGACTGGGCAACAGCGTTTTTTTGGGAGTGCGGATGCGCTGCGATGTGGTGGTTCTGGGAGCGGGCATTGTTGGCGTTGCGGCGGCATTGCATCTTCAGAAACGGGGCAGGAATGTCGTGCTGGTCGACCGCAAGGGGCCAGGCGAAGAGACATCCTATGGCAATGCCGGTCTTATCCAGCGCGAGGCCTTCTTACCCTATTCCTTCCCGACTGGCCTGGGAAAGCTCATTCGCTATGCGCTGAATGGCCAGACCGAGGCGCACTATCAGATATCAAGCCTCCTCAGCATCGCGCCGCCGTTGTTCAAATACTGGCGCAATGCAGCGCCTGAGCGAATCGAGCGCACGATCCGCACCAACCGCCCCCTGTTCGAGCGCTGCCTGGTGGAACATGAAACTCTGGCGGCGGAAGCAGGCATCACGGATCTGCTGCGCCCGGGCGGCTGGATCCAGATGTACCGCAAGCCCGAGAACGTGGAGGCAGCAAAGACGGACGCGGAGCGTCTGCGCCGCGAGTTCGGGGTGAACTACGCCTTGCTCGATGCCGCATCGCTGGCGGCCCTTGAGCCACATCTGTCGGTCGAAAAGGCGGCCGGCGCCTTCCACTGGAAAGATCCGTCGTCGCTGCGCGATCCCCTCGCCCTGACGCAGGGCTATGCCGACCTGTTCACGCGGCGGGGAGGTGTGTTTGTCCATGCCGATGCCAGGTCACTCACCCGCTCCGGCGAGGACTGGCAAGTGTCAGGGCCCAACGGCCCCATTCTGGCAAAAGATGTGGTTCTGGCGCTCGGACCCTGGTCCACCGACATCTTCGAGCCGCTGGGATACAAAATCCCGCTGTTCGTCAAGCGGGGGTATCATATGCACTACAAGGCAGCAGGCAATGCGACCCTGTCGCGCACGGTGATCGATTCTGACACCGGCTTCGCATTGGCCGCGATGACGAAGGGTATCCGCATGACGACAGGCGCGGAGTTTGCCCATCGTGATGCGCCGCCCACACCGGTTCAGGTCGATCGCTGCGAACCCAGGGCGAGGGAACTGTTCCCGCTGGAAAGCCGCACGGAAGCTGTGCCATGGCTTGGCAGACGCCCCGCCTTGCCCGACATGACCCCAGTGATCGGCCCCGCACCGCGCCACAAGGGCCTATGGTTCCTGTTTGGGCATGCGCACCACGGACTCACCAACGCCGCCGTGAGTGGGCGGCTGCTTGCCGAGATGATGACGGGCGAAACGCCGTTCTGCGACGTCCAGGGTTTCCGGGCAGACCGGGCCTTTGTCTGAGATCTCTGCCGTTAACTATAACAAAGCGTGAATCTATCACGAATGCATTTTCAAGATTAACCGTAAGCATCAGCAAGAATTGGGAAGCTGTTGCAATGATCGAGCGGCGGAAAATGACACGGAACCGGTGCCTGTTGGGTGCGCGAGTCGTGTTCAACGGACGAAATTCCACGATGAGTTGCACATTGCGCAATTTCTCCGAGGACGGCGCAATGCTGCTGTTTGGCGAGACGCCCTATATTCCGCAGCAGCTTGAGATCGTCCTCGACAATCGCACAACGCTTATGCCCGTTCAGGTTGCATGGAGGCGTGACAACACCGTTGGCATTGCCTTTCCGCGCGGGAGCTTCATGGCGGAACTGAAGCAGGATGCCAATGCCAGAAAAGTGCCGATTCGACCAAGTTTTCAGGATCAAACAGTGCACTGAGCATTCAATTTTGAAGCGCTGACTCTATCCTGAAATCCGAGGATGCTTGTCTCACGGAAATTCGCTGTCGTGGGCATATACGGTTCATCAAGCATTCTCGTGTAACAATCAACACGCTGGGGTTGTTTCGAGACGGGTGATGACGCTGTCGTCACGAAGGAGTTGGCCATGCTGGCCAAGGTGCACATTCCACTGACAGACGCCGACCGACGGATCGCGCCGCGCATGCGCTGTCTGCTGCAGGGGCGGATGGTGTTCAACTACAAGGGCTCCACGCTGGATTGCCTCGTTCGCAATCTGTCACAAACTGGCGCTCGCCTTGCCTTTAATGATCCTGTCGCCTTGCCGCACGAGTTTGAACTCGTGATCGAGGCACAGGGCGTAACCTACAATGCGCGGCTCGTCTGGTCGACGGGAACGGCAGCAGGCATTCGTTTCATTTAAAAAGGCGCTATTTCGGCCCGAACCGATCCTTCCACGACGGCAATGCATTGGCGAAAGGCAGCGATCGCGCTTCATAGACGCCCCGCGCAATGGCGCGTGCAAGACAATCAGCCGCCACCATGCCGATCTCGGTCATGTCACGCGCCGGATTGTCTCCGAGCGACCGCTTGCCCGTTGCGGCCGCAAAGACCGTATCGCCATCGAACGGTGCATGCGGAGGACGTATGGCATGCGCCAGGCCATCATTCGCCATGATCGCAAGACGCTTGGCCTGCGCCTTTGTCAGGATGGCGTCCGTCACGACGCAAGCGATGGTCGTTGATGGCCGGTCGCCTTTCAGCCGGAGGCGCAGCGCCTCCGATGATGTTGGCGATGTCATCCCGAGTCCGCCGAATTCTGCCCCCATTTCATAGGGAGCCGCCCAGAAATGCGGGCTGTCGCCCATCGTGACCATGCCAATCGCGTTCACAGCCGCGATGGCACCAACCATATGGCCCGAGGATGTCCTCGCGCTGGCGGAACCGAGCCCCCCTTTCAGATTCGCCGTTGTGGCACCGTAGCCCGCGCCAACCGTGCCAAGCGAAAACACCTCGGCTGCAGCCTGCGCCGCATCGAACCCCAGCTGCGGATAGGGTGAAAAGCGCCCCCAGTCCTTGTTCCCCCCATTCAACAGATCGAAAAGGATAGCGCCGACGACAATCGGCACCCTGACCGTCCCGACGGCAAACCCCCGGCCTGCCTCGCGCAAGGCCGCCTGAACGCCCGTTCCCGCAGCGAGCCCAAAGGCAGAGCCACCAGAAAGGAAGGCGGCATTGATCTGCTGTACAGTGTTTTCCGGCTCCAGCAGGGCGGTGTCGAAGCTTCCGGGCGCGCCGCCCGGCACGATGCCAGAGGCGGTGGCGGGATCGTCAAAGACAATCGCCGTCACGCCAGAGCCAAGCGTTGCATCCTCGGCATTGCCGACCTTCACGCCGGGCACATCGGTGATCAGATTGCGCATCACGGACCCTGCACATTGCGGTGACTTCCCCCGCATCAGGCTTGCATGAAAACGGTGGTTTGACCATGGTTTGGGCACATCATGAGGTAGCATGCCCGATATCACACTTCCCGGCGTCCTGATCGCTGGTCTGCTTTCGTTTCTCAGCCCCTGCGTCCTGCCGCTGGTGCCGCCGTATCTGGCCTATATGGCCGGTACGAGCGTTTCCGCCATGACCGCCGATGAGCAACGCTTCAATGGCAGGGTGTTTGCGGCCTCGTGCCTGTTTGTGCTGGGTTTCGCGACCGTCTTCGTGCTGCTTGGCGCGGGCGCATCCTCACTGGGTGGCGTGTTGCGGCGCTATTCGGATGTGCTGGCGACCGTGGCCGGTCTCGCCATCATCGCCATGGGCCTGCACTTCCTCGGCGTGTTCCGCATCGGAATATTCTATCGCGAAGCGCGCTTCCAGGTGGCGAAACCGGCCAGTCTCGCCGGTGCTTACCTGATGGGCCTCGCCTTCGCCTTTGGCTGGACGCCCTGCATCGGCCCGGTGCTTGGTTCCGTCATTGCAGTGGCGGGTGCTCAGGCAACAGTGGGGCAGGGCATGGGATTGCTGGCGGTTTACTCGCTTGGCCTGGGCATTCCCTTCCTGCTGGCCGCCCTGTTCATGGGCCCATTCACGCGGGCAATGGCTCGCCTCAAGAGCCGCATGGGCCTGATCGAAAAGGTGATGGGAGTGCTGCTGGCTCTGACCGGACTAGCGTTTCTCACCGGCGGGATCGCGACAGCCAGCTACTGGCTGCTGGAGACATTCCCTGCACTTGGAAACTTGGGGTAGCCAACAAAAAACCGCCGGATCACTCCGGCGGTTTCATGTGTCTTTTCAGACTGTTATCGAGAAATCAATCCTCGACGTAGGTGATCTTGTCGCCGACCTTCTTCCACGTG
>JANMFA010000256.1:0-2784 GCA_031377545.1 Hyphomicrobiales bacterium
GACGCAGAAGCGGTCCGCCTGATGAACGACAGCCAGTACGGGCTGAGCGCGGCCATCTTCACGCGTGATGAAGCGGCGGCGGCTGCAATGGGCGATCAGCTCGAAACCGGCACCGTCTTCATGAACCGTTGCGACTATCTCGATCCGGGTCTTGCCTGGACCGGGGTCAAGAACACCGGGCGCGGCGCGTCTCTCTCCTCGCTCGGCTATGAAGGCCTGACACGGCCCAAAAGCTACCATCTCAAGAAGGCCTGACGACAATGCAACTGCGTGGAAACTGGAACTATCCCACCGCCATCCGCTTCGGCGCGGGCCGCATATCGGAGCTGGCCGATGCCGTGCAGAAATCTGGCATGAAGCGCCCGCTGCTTGTGACGGACCCTGTGCTGGCCGCGATGCCAATGGTGGCCGCGGCCAAAGCCGCTCTTGAGTTGGCAGGCATGCCCTGCGCTGTCTTCAGCGACGTGAGGCCCAATCCTGTCGCGGCCAATGTCGAGGCGGGCATCAAGGTCCTGCGCGCTGGCAAGCATGACGGCGTCGTCGCCTTTGGCGGGGGATCAGCACTCGATGCGGGCAAGGTCATCGCCTTCATGGCGGGCCAGACACGACCGATGTGGGATTTCGAGGATGTGGGGGACTGGTGGACGCGCGCCGATCCGTCAGGGATTTTTCCCATCGTTGCCGTGCCGACAACGGCAGGCACCGGATCGGAAGTCGGCCGTGCGGGTGTCATCACGGATGAGATGACACACACCAAGAAAGTGATCTTCCACCCCCTTATGATGCCGAAGGTCACGATCTGCGACCCGGAGCTGACGGTGGGCATGCCCCGCATGATTACGGTTGGCACCGGCATGGATGCCTTCGCCCATTGCCTCGAGGCCTATTGCGGACCGTTCTATCACCCGCTGGCCGATGGCATCGCCTTGGAAGGCATGCGCCTCGTCAAGGAGAGCCTGCCGCGCGTGGCCAACAACCCGAATGATCTCGCGGCACGGGGCGACATGATGTCCGCGGCCGCCATGGGCGCGACAGCGTTCCAGAAGGCACTGGGGGCCATCCATGCATTGTCGCATCCCGTCGGCTCGCTCTATGGCACCCATCATGGCATGACCAACGCGGTGTTCATGCCCTATGTGCTGGCCTTCAACCGCGCAGCCATCGAGGACAAGATCACGCGCGTCGCGGCCTATCTTGGACTCAGGCCGGGGTTCGATGGTTTCATGGATTATGTCATGGACCTGCGCAGCCAGCTCGGCGTGCCGCACACCTTGCCAGAGCTTGGCGTGACGAACCCTGACATCGCGCTTATGGCGAAAATGTCACCGCTGGATCCGACGGCAAGCGGCAATCCTGTCCTGCTCGACGAAAAGGCCTCGGCCATGCTTTTCGAACGGGCGATGACGGGAAAGGTCTAGGGTGTTGCCCCTTTTACCAGCCGGTCGGTTTGCATGCTGTTTTGATTGGCTTCGCGCTGCGAACCGCTGCATCATTGTCTGATGTTGGAAGATTCACCTGCTAGGTCCAAAACTGGGCCATCGACACCGGCTTCAGGCTGGGCCACAGGCGGCAAGGCGCGGACCGGCACGAAGGGCCGGGCACTCGATCACGAGGCGATGGAGGAGATCGTAGCCCTGCTGGGGCAAGCTCCTTTGCGCCGCGACCTCATGATCGAATACCTGCACAGGCTGCAGGACACTTATGGACATCTTTCCGCGCGGCACATGCGGGCCCTGGCCGAAATGCTGCGGATTGGCCAGGCCGAGGTTTTCGAGGTTGCGAGCTTTTACCACCACTTCGATCCGGTGAAGGAAGATGCCGCGCCACCGCCGCCCGTCACCATCCGGGTCTGCAACTCGCTCTCCTGCATGATGGCAGGGGCCGAAGCACTGATCGCCGGCCTGATCCGTCAGACAGACGGTGCCGAGGTCCGCATACAGCCAGTTCCGTGCGTTGGCAGATGCGCGGCAGCGCCGGTCGCGATGGTGGGCCGATTTCCGGTTGAGTCTGCCACGGAATCTTCCGTGATGCAGGCCTGTCGGGACGGACGTTGCGAGGATAGCCCGCCGCCACAGGCCTTGCGTCTGGCGGCCTATGTCGAAGGCGGAGGCTATGGTGTTCTCGCGGAATTCAGGACGGGCAAGCGAACCATCGACGACGCCATCCGGACGCTGTCCGATGCTGGTTTGCGCGGCCTGGGCGGCGCTGGCTTTCCGGCAGGCCGTAAGTGGCAGATCGTACGGGGGTTCCCAAGCCCGCGCCTTCTGACCATCAATGCAGACGAAGGCGAGCCCGGAACCTTCAAGGACAGATATCACCTCGAACGCGATCCGCATCGCTTTCTCGAGGGAGTGCTGATTGCGGCCGAGGCCATCGAGGCGGCCAGCATCGTGATCTATCTGCGCGATGAATATGCCGGAGTGCGGCAGCTGCTGACGGAAGAGATCATGGCGCTGGAGGCGGCTGGTTTCGCGCCGCGGGGCCTCATCGATCTGCGCCGGGGGGCAGGGGCCTATATCTGTGGTGAGGAAAGCGCGATGCTCGAATCGATCGAGGGCAAGCGCGGTCTTCCCCGTCTGCGGCCCCCCTATATCGCCGAGCATGGGCTCAAGGGTCGCCCGACACTCAACCACAATGTGGAAACGCTGTTCTGGCTGCGCGACATCCTCACCAACGGCGCGGAATGGTTTGCGGCGAAGGGTGTCAATGGCGCGAAGGGCCTGCGCTCGTGGTCGGTTTCGGGGCGTGTCAGGAATCCGGGCGTCATCACCGCCCCTGCAGGCA
>JANMFA010000506.1:0-7410 GCA_031377545.1 Hyphomicrobiales bacterium
CGACACGGGGCTGGCCGGGGTGTTCTTTACGGTGAACGGGGCGCGGATACCGATATCGCGGTCAGCAACCTTCCGACATTGCTTCCGGCTGAGGTGCTGGCCGTGCATGTCGGCGGATTTCCCATGGCGGTGGAGCCTGCAAAGATCGCCTATGCAACATTGATCCGCCGTGAGGCACACCAGCGCTTTGTCTCGCTGGATCCCAACATCCGCGTGTCGCTCACGGGAGATATTGCGATTTTCCGCGATCATTTTGAAGGGTTGTGCAGTGCTGCCGCCTTGATCAAGGCCAGCAGCGAAGACCTGGGATTCCTGTATCCGGGAACGGATATGGCCACGGTCGCACAGCGCTGGAGAAATCTTGGTGCCAGCACGGTTGTCATCACGGATGGGCCGCACGGAGCTTTCGCCGTGAATGCAACGGACAACGCATTCGCTGAAACGCCTGCAGTCCAGGTCAGGGATACGGTTGGCGCAGGAGACAGCTTCATGTCGGCACTTTTGGCCACGTTGGCCGAGCGGGACATCTTGGGACGCGAGAAGCTGGCGCAGGCCGACGCAGCAACGCTGCAACCTGTGCTGGCCTTCGCCAACAGCGCGGCCGGCATCACTTGTACGCGGCAGGGCTCCAATCCGCCGAGCCGGGCCGAGTTGGGCGTTTCATGAGTGCGGCCAGACCCAAACTGCTGTTCGTGGTCACGGAAGACTGGTTCTTCTGCTCCCATTTCCTGCCCATGGCGCGCGCTGCACTGGCTGACGGATTTGATGTCGCCGTCGCCTGCCGCGTGCGGGACCACGCAGAAGAGATTACCCGGATTGGCTGTCGTCTTCTGCCGCTGGAAGCGGACCGAAAGACGCTCAATCTTCTTGCGATGATCGAGACATTGAAAGGCTTGCGGCACCTGATCGCCAGCGAAAACCCGGCCATTGTCCATCTTGTCGCGCTGCGCTCCATCGTTCTGGGCGGCCTTGCGGCCCGGCTGGCGGGTGTTTCCCGCCGGGTGGTCGCCCTTACCGGTATGGGCTTGCTGGGTGCGGCTGAGACGCTTCGGGCAAAAGTTGCCCGCATCGGCATCCGCGCTGTCATCCGGCATGTGGTGGACGGCAATGAAACCCGTTTCCTGTTCGAGAACCGCAGCGATCCGGCCTTGCTGGGCCTTGATCCGGACAATCGCTCGAAGGTGACGATTGTCGGTGGCGCGGGCATTGATCCGGAGATTTTCAGGCCCGAGCCGTTGCCGGACCAGCCTCCACTGAAGCTGGCCATGATCGCCCGCATGCTGTGGTCGAAGGGGGCTGACACGGCGGTTGCAGCCGTGCTGAAGGCGCGAGGCGCGGGAGCCGACGTCACGTTATCGCTGTACGGGGCTCCCGATCCTGCCAATCCCAAGGCTATCCCCGAGGCAACGTTGCGCGAGTGGGGCGCGCTTCCGGGTATCACCTGGCATGGCCGGATCGCGCAGCATGACGTGCCTGCGATCTGGGCAGCCCATCATGTCGCGGTCCTGCCATCGCGGGGTGGCGAGGGACTGCCCCGCACACTGCTCGAAGCTGCGGGGTGCGGCCGCGCGATCCTGACGACCGACGTGCCGGGTTGCCGCGATCTGGTGCGCGGCGGAGTCGAGGGTTTGCTGGTGCCGCCAGGTGATCCGGATGCCCTGTCGCGCAGCATTCTCGCGCTCGCATCGGAAACACACTGGGTCGCGTCGATGGGTGGTGCTGCCCGTGAGCGTGTCCTGATCGGCTACACGGAGCAGATGGTAGGGAGGGCTGTCGTCCACCTGTACCGGTCGATGTTGGTATGATTCCACCCGGCCTCATTGTGGATCGTGCTGCCTTTGTCCGCGAGCAGACGCGGCTCCTGCCGGTGCCGCATGCGCCCGAGATCAGCCTGCATGTGGCGGACGAGGCAACTGTCCTCTGGCAGAAGACCGAGGACGAACTGGGAGAAATCGGCCTGCCTCCTCCGTTCTGGGCGTTTGCCTGGGCGGGTGGACAAGCGCTGGCGCGCTATATTCTGGACAATCCAGCAATGGTTGCGGGCAGGCGCGTGCTGGATTTTGCCTCGGGCTCCGGTCTGGTTGCCATTGCGGCAGCGAAGGCCGGCGCTGCGCATGTCACGGCCTCCGAGATCGACGCGTTTGCGGCCGAGGCCATCACCATCAATGCGCAGGCCAATGGTGTCGCGGACCGGATCGGCGTTACGCTGGCGGATGTGATCGGTGCTGACGATGGCTGGGACATCGTGCTTGCCGGCGACATCTGCTACCAGCGCGACGTTGCGGAACGCGTTGTGGCATGGCTCGGGCTGCTGGCACTGGGCGGCAGGCCGGTTCTGATTGGCGATCCTGGCCGCAGCTACCTTCCGCGCGATCTGCTGGAGGAAGTTGCCAGCTATCAGGTGCCGACCACACGGGAACTGGAGGACAGGGACATCAAGAAAAGCAGTGTATGGCGGTTCAGGCCGTAACGCTGTCCCGGAGACGTTCCAGATCGGTCGCATGTTGCGCCAGATAATGACGAAGCCAGTAGGCATAGCGCTCTGGCCGGGCTTTGGCGTCTTTCAGCAGGTCGGCGAGCGGCATCAATTCGGTCTCGCTCACCTCTTCCGGGTTGAGCGCCAATGCGCCGCCAAAATACCCGGCAAAGACATACACCAGTTCATTTTCCGTCAGCCCATGGTCGAGCGCGGTTTCATAGCGCGCACGGAAGCCGAAAGTGAGATCGGCCGTTGTGCCGAGCTCTTCGCCCAGTCTGCGCCTCGCGGCTGTCAGAGTTTTCTCGCCCACGCGGGGGTGCCCGCAGCACGTGTTCGCCCACAGACCGCCGGAATGATACTTGCCTGCGTAGCGACGCTGCAGGAGAACGTGTCCGGCGTCGTCAAACAGGAAAATGGAAAAGGCCCGGTGCAGCTGTCCCTGCCGGTGAACAACGAGCTTCTCGCCTTGCCCGGTTTTTCGGTTGTTCTCATCGACGAGAATAAGCGTTTCCTGCTGTTGGGCGGAACGGACAAAGGAGGGCGCGTGGATGTTCATGGAGCTTCCTCCTTTCACCACCGGATTAGACCGTTTTTTCCTCCGCCTGAACAGTACCAATCGTATCCGTGAATTTACCGTCAGCCCATCGCCCGGATTGCCTCCAAAAGCGCGGGGGCGAGCTTCTCTCGCATGTCGAGCGCGCTCATCTGAGCGGCAGCAACTGAGATGTTGATCGCAACGACGGGTGGTCCGGCAGTCTCGGGAACCGCAACAGCGATGGACCGCAGGCCAAGTTCCAGCTCCTCGTCGACGAGGGCATAGCCCCGCTCCCGAATGCGGGCGAATTCCCGCCGCAGGCTATCGGCATCCGTGATGGTGCGCGATGTCAGCCTCGGGAACGGTGCAGAACGGCAGAATGCTTCCTGGTCCGCTACAGGCAGGAAGGCCAGAAGGGCACGGCCCATGGATGTCGCATGGGCTGGCAGCCTGCTGCCGACACCGAGGCCGACTGACATGATGCGCCGCGTGGCAGATCGCGCGACATACACGATCTCATGCCCGTCAAGGATGGCCGCCGAGGAGGATTCACCGGTCTGTCGCATCAGCCCATCGAGCACGGGCTGGACCCGCTCGGAGATGGACCGCGCCTCGAGATACCCTCTGGACAATCGCAGCACGCGTGCCGTTGGCGCGAAGAATTTTCCGTCAGTCGCCAGATACCCCGCATGTGTCAGGGTCAGCAGCACCCTGCGGGCGGCGGCGCGGCTGAGGCCAGCTTCTCGCGCGCCTTCGGCGATGGTCATCCTGCTGCGGCTTTCGGAATAAAGCGCCAGAACGGCAAGCCCCTTCTCCAGACCTGCAATCAGGTCGCGCGTGTCGATGCCTGACGAGGAAGCCGGTGTTGACAAACGGAGATGCTTTCCATATTTTTGATCGATAAACGCACAATGTGCGAATATCGCACATTTGTCAATCCTGAACCTGTCTTTCTCGAGAGTTCGCATGGCAGAGTTTCTTGCGCTCCCGGATGCTGTTGCAACCCGCGTCAAGGATGGCGACACGGTCGCCATGGAAGGCTTCACGCATCTCATTCCTTATGCGGCGGGCCATGAGGTGATCCGCCAGAAGCGGAAAAACCTGACACTGATCCGCATGACGCCCGACATTCTGTACGATCAGCTTATCGGCATGGGTTGTGCCGAGCGTCTTGTCTTTTCCTGGGGGGGAAATCCCGGCGTTGGCTCGCTGCACCGCATGCGCGACGCGGTTGAGAACGGCTGGCCGCACCGGCTTGCACTGACCGAGCACAGTCACGCGGCGATGGCCAATGCCTATGAGGCGGGTGCCGCAAACCTGCCTTTTGCGATGCTGAGGGGCTATATTGGTGCCGACCTGCCGAAAGTGAACCCAGCGATCAGGTCGATCACCTGCCCCTATACAGGCGAGGTTCTGGCGACGGTTCCCGCGATACGTCCGGATGTCTCGATCATCCATGCGCTGCGTGCCGACCGGAAGGGCAATGTGCTGATCGAGGGCATCACCGGCGTGCAGAAGGAAGCCGTGCTCTCGGCGAAACGCTCGATCATCACCGTGGAAGAAATCGTGGACGATTTCGGACCACGCAATGCCAATGCGGTGATCCTGCCACACTGGACGGTGGGTGCCATTGTCGCTGTGCCCGGAGGCGCACATCCGTCCTATGCGCACGGCTATTACAAGCGCGACAATGCGTTCTACATCGCCTGGGATGCGATCTCGCGTGAACGCGAAACGTTTCTGACATGGATGGACGATCATGTGATGAACCCTGGCCCGGATGTGTTCGCCACCCGCGCGCCCAACAGCGCTTCAGGAGCAATGTCATGAACGCGCATGTTGTTGCGGTTGCCACCGTGACGCCTACCGAGATGATGACCATCGCAGCGGCCCGCGCTCTGACATCCGCCGATGTCTGTTTCGTCGGTATCGGCGCGCCTTCCGCTGCCTGCAATCTGGCGCGACTGACCCATGCGCCGGGCATCACGCTGATCTACGAGAGTGGCACCATTGGTACCGAGCCCGACGTCCTGCCGCTGTCCATAGGCGACGGAGAGCTTTGCGATACGGCACTGACCACGGTGCCGGTGCCGGAAATGTTCCGGTATTGGCTGCAGGGCGGGCGTATCACCGTGGGATTTCTGGGTGGAGCGCAGATCGACCGTTTTGCCAATCTCAACACGACGGTGGTCGGCAGCTACGACCAGCCAAACGTGCGGCTGCCCGGTGGTGGCGGTGCGCCGGAAATCGCCAGCAACTGCGGCGAGGTCTTTGTCACCATGGCGATGGGCCACCGTGCCTTTGTCGAGAAGCTGCCGTTCATCACCTCGATGGGCCACGGCGAAGGCGGCGACCACCGCGCGCGCCTCGGACTCCGGACCAAGGGTCCGACGCGTCTGATCACGGATCTCTGCGTCTTCACACCCGATCCCGTGACCAGGGAGATGACCGTGGTCTCGCTGCATCCCGGTGTAACTCAGGAGAAGGTGCAGGAAAACTGCGGCTGGCCTGTCAGATTCGCCGCCGATGTGGTGGAGACACCGCCCGCGACGGCGGACGAGCTTTCGGTGTTGCGCGCCCTTCACGCCCGCACGAAAAAGGCGCATGGGGTTTCGTGATGATCGACGCTTTCATCTGCGACTACACCCGTACCCCCATCGGCCGCTACGGCGGCGCGTTGGCCAAGGTCCGTGCGGATGACCTCGCGGCTGTACCGCTCAGGGCGCTGCTGGCACGCTACCCAGGAATTTCGACCCACGTCGATGAGGTTTTTTTCGGCTGTGCCAACCAGGCGGGTGAAGACAACCGCAATGTCGCCCGCATGGCGAGCCTTCTGGCAGGTTTGCCGGAATCCGTGCCCGGCGTGACGCTCAACCGCCTGTGCGCGTCCGGTCTTGATGCGGTGGGTGCCGCCGCGCGAGCAATCAAGGCGGGAGAGATCGAGCTGGCTATTGCCGGTGGCGTGGAAAGCATGACCCGCGCGCCGCTCGTGATGGGCAAAGCCGCCGAGGCCTGGCAGCGCTCGGCCGATATCTTCGACACGACGATCGGCTGGCGCTTCATCAACCCGCTGATGAAGCGGCAATACGGCGTCGATTCGATGCCGGAAACCGGCGAGAATGTAGCGGAAGACTTCCAGATCACGCGCAAGGCGCAGGATGCGTTCGCCTTGCGCTCGCAGATGCGTGCAGCCCGTGCTCAAACCGACGGTTACTTCGCGGGCGAGATCACGCCTGTCACCATCCCCGGCAAGGTTCCTGTTGTGGTCGACCGGGATGAACATCCGCGCGCCGAAACCACAATGGACACACTCGCGAAGCTGAAAAACTTCGTGCGTGATCCCGGCACTGTCACGGCAGGCAACGCATCAGGGGTCAATGACGGCGCGGCAGCCCTTGTCGTGGCTTCGGCAGCAGCCGTGGAGAAGTATGGCCTCACACCAATGGCACGTGTGCTGGGGATGGCCTCGGCCGGTGTGCCGCCGCGCATCATGGGGATCGGGCCTGTGCCTGCCGTGCACAAGCTGATGGAGCGCATTGGCCTGAAGCTCTCGCAGATCGACGCAATGGAGCTGAACGAGGCCTTCGCCAGTCAGGGCATTGCCTCGCTGCGCCAGCTTGGACTTGCCGAGGACTCGGACTTTGTGAACGCAAACGGTGGCGCCATCGCGCTCGGTCATCCTTTGGGCATGTCCGGCGCGCGCATCGCCGGAACGCTGGCCAGACAACTCCACAGAAACGGCGGGCGCTACGGCGTGGCGACGATGTGCGTGGGTGTGGGACAGGGCGTCGCGCTGGCGATCGAGAGGGTGCAATGACCAGAAATTTTCCACTGCAGAGCATGGATGTCCACCCGGACTCCCTGACACCCAGCTACAAGAGCAGCCTGCGGCGTGCTCCTAGCCAGCCGCTGGTAATCATCCCGCCGACAATGACCGAGGTTTCCGGACCCGTGTTCGGCCATAATTCGGTTCGCGCGGATGAGGCGGATCTGACCAAGCAGCACAAGGGAGAACCTTTGGGTGAGCGCGTCATCGTGGCAGGCCGCGTGCTCGACGAGGATGGTCGTCCGGTGCCCAACACGCTCATCGAGGTATGGCAGGCCAATGCCGCCGGACGCTATGTCCATGTCGCCGATCAGCATCCGGCCCCACTGGATGAGAACTTCACCGGCGCAGGCCGTGTGGTGACCGACGCCGAGGGCAACTACCGCTTCGTCACCGTCAAACCTGGTGCCTATCCCTGGCGGAACCACCACAACGCCTGGCGGCCTGCCCATATCCATTTCTCGCTGTTCGGAGCCTCATTCCTGAGCCGCATGGTAACGCAGATGTATTTTCCGGGTGATCCGCTGTTTGCCTACGATCCGATCTACAATTCCGTGACCGACGCAAGGG
>JANMFA010000259.1:0-2316 GCA_031377545.1 Hyphomicrobiales bacterium
TATCCGTTCGGTCAGCGATCTTGCGGGCAAGCGCGTGGGTGTCGGTCCGGCGGCAGGCCCTGCCGAAGCATTTTTCAAGGGGCTCACCGAAGTGGCAGGGTTGACGGCAACGGTTGTCAACGGAACATCGGCCGAACTGGAAGCGGCTTATCTCGCTGATTCCATTGATGCCTTCTGGCAGGGCGCGAGCGTGCCCATCCCGGCGCTCGTGCGTGTCACGAATGCAAGTGATTCAATCGTGATCGGGCTGACAGAGGCTGAACTGGCGGCGATGCTGACACGCTTTCCCTATCTTGCCGCCAGTGAGGTGCCGGCAAACGCCTACAAGGGGCAGCCGCAGCCCCTTCGCTCGGTCGCGGCATGGAATGTGATCGTGGCCCATGCGGGCCTGTCGGATGAGACGGCCTATGTGCTGACGCGGGAAATTCTTGGATCGGAGAGCGTTGCCGCGGCAGGAACTGCCCTTGCCGACGCCAACAAGAACCGCGTGGTGCCCTGGCATCCCGGTGCCGCGCGTTTCCTGCGTGAAAAGGGCGTTGCCCTGTGATCACCAAACCGGCAAGACCGTATCAGTGGAGGATGGTCCCTGGTGCGATCGCTTGGCATGGATGTGGGTGGCAGTGCCACGCGCTGGCATCTCGCGGGAAACGGTGATGAACCCGCGCTTTCAGGCGTCGAGGCAGGCTTTTCGGGACATCTCTTTCGCCCGGAGATGATAGCGCAGGCGGCAAAAACCATTAATGCGATTGCCCAACGCACGGGCCCGGTGGACGCAATGGTCGTCGGTGTCACGGGACTGTCGATTGCAACGCCTGAATCACGCGCCTTGCATGAACTGCTGGGCAAGGCATTTGACACCGACCGGATTGCCGTCATGAGCGATATCGAACTGTGCTGTCGCACCTGCTTCGCGCCGGGGGAAGGCACCGTCGTCTATGCTGGCACCGGGTCCATCGCCGCCCATGTGACCGCGGGCGGCGAACTGGTCACCGCAGGCGGCAAGGGTGTGCTGATCGACGATGCGGGCGGTGGATACTGGATTGCGATCCGGGCCTTGCGCGCCATCCTGCGCGCGGAGGACACGGTGCAGGGCAGCGGCTGGCGAACAATGCTCGGACAAGCGATGGCAGACGCGCTTGGCGGTCAGGATTGGCCGACAGTGCGGCAGGCGGTCTATGGCCGGGATCGAGGTGCCATCGGCATGCTTGCGGTGCCGGTTGGCAAAGCCGCCTCGTCGGGTGATGCAGTTGCACTCTCGATCCTGTCAGCAGCAGGAACGGAACTCGCGACTCTCGCGGGGATGCTGGAAGGGCGGGTCGGACGCCGACGTATTGCGTTGAGCGGCGGTGCGGCCGGACTTCACCCCGCCATCCTGCTGGCCATGCAGAAGGATCGCCCCGACACGGCCATAACCCTTGAAAAGCCGGATGTTGCGGCCGCAGCGGCACGGCTGGCCAGGAGTGCTTCTTTTTTTGCGGGTCAGGCCAGCGCTTAAAAGATTGATTTGGAGGCCATGATGGCCTATGTCGCGCACAGCGCGCCGGATCGCGGCTGCGCAGCAACCCACTCGATCACAACCGTTTACAGGGATCTGACTTGCCGAAGTTCAGTTTCAACAATTTTTCCGACCGCCAGACGACTGCGGCCGAAGCCCGCAAAGCCCTTCTCGAAAAGTTCAAGAGCCGCCCGACCGAGGACGATCCCGAAGTGGCCGCCCGCAGGGCTGAGCGCTCCGCGGTCCTGAAGGCGCGCGAAGAGCGCGAAGCCGCCAAGGCTGCGGCGAAAGCCGCCGAGGATGCGATCAAGGCCAAGCTCAAGGCCGAACGTGATGCCCAGGAAGCGGCAGAACGTGCGGCCCGAGAGGCGCAGATCGAAGCCGAGCGTGCAGCGCGCGAGGCCGCCCGGGCCAATCTCGTGACCCGCGCCATCATGGACCAGATGGACTGGAAGGCCCAGCGCCTCGCAGCCCGCAAGAAGCGCTGATCGTTTCAGCCTGATCCCACCATTCAAAAGCCGCCCGGTTTGGGCGGCTTTTTTTGTCTCTGCTCCGCGAGAGAGACGCTCAGATCACAAAAAAGCCGGGCACTGGCCCGGCTTTTTCACAATCAGAGGATCGTTTTAGGCGATCAGAACTTCTTGACCAGCGGCGCTGCTGATGGAGCGGGGTCATCCCAACGGTACTTGAGCGAGAACGACACGATATCGATCGAACCCTTCGAGCGACCGTTGAACTGGGCAGCATTGTTGAAGGCCGGATTGCCAACTGGATTGAAGGCATTGCCAACACCAACGATATCGACTTTGCCACTCTTCAAG
>JANMFA010000520.1:0-5148 GCA_031377545.1 Hyphomicrobiales bacterium
AATGGCATCCCGAAAGCCCACTTCCACCTCTTCCTGAAAGAGTGCGAATGGCGCTTCAACTACCGCCCCGCCAGCAACCTGTTGAACACGTTGAAAATCTGGGCCAAAGTATAAATCTCAACGCCTATCTATGTCAGCCCCAAAATGTAAGTTTGTAACGGGAGGAATCTGATTGGCATCGAGACAGGCTCGGATACTGATTCTTTGTAAGACCTATCCATCTCCAAGCGGAAAGCATGCCGAAACATCTTGCATTGCAGGAATGGAGAATAATGGGAGCCTCATTAGGCTTTTCCCTATACCATTCCGACTTATCGGAGACGAGCGGCAGTTCAAGAAGTGGCAATGGATTAACGTCAGGATTGATCGCGCTCCTAACGACAGGAGGGCGGAAAGCCATAAAGTTTTTGTCGATACAATCAGTCTGGATGGAAATCCTGTCCCAACCAAAAACGGTTGGGCAGAGCGCAGGTCTCTTTTACAGAAACTTGCCATCTTTGATGACTTTACCGCTTTGGAAACAGCACGACAGCAATCAGGTCCGACCTTGGGTATTGTGCGTCCGGCCAAAATTTTGGGACTCGATATAACGCCTGTCGATAGGCCTGAATGGACTGAAAACGAAAAAGCAAAATTGCTGCAACATCAGCAACAAGCAGGTCTGTTCGAAGCGACAGATGCAAAAAGCATATCGATTTTGAAAAAATTACCCTTTGATTTTCACTATCGGTATGCCAGCTCCGACGCCTCAGTTTCGTATAAACATAAGATCGTCGATTGGGAAATCGGAGCGCTTTTCTGGAACTGCCACAAAATCTATGGCGAAAAATGGGAGGTACCTTTTCGCGATAAACTGGAACGAAGCCTGCCTTCTGCGGACCTGATGTTTCTGATGGGAACTATCCATCGCTTCCCGGATCAGTGGCTAATCGTCAGCCTGCTGTATCCGCCTAAGCCGCAAACGGGAGTGGGCGTTCAGGGATCATTTTTCGATCCGTAATATGGGCCAGTTGAAAGCCGCCTTTGTCTGCAGCAGCACGCCCAACATATATCCGATGGCACCGATTAAAATCAGCTTCAAAGCAAAGCAGGCAGCACGGGGAAATCTGCGCCAGCTTTACAATGTGCTGAAGAGCTTCAGCTTGGCCATCCAGATACGCTAGGAAGCTCCGGGTGTATGCATTCCAGTCTTGATCTTCGCGGTATCTATCGCGGATGGGTTTAGGACAACCCAACGCGGGAATATGAACGTATCCCAGACCAGCTAGCCGAAGGGCAGCCGAGAGGGTGTTTTTTGAAAACCCCTTTTTGCGTGAAAGCGGAACAGCGCGAACATCGACAATAGTGGAAACGCCAGTCTCAATCAGGCGCTTGGTAAACCGGGCTAGGTCCAGACCTTCATAGCCGAATGTGAATAGATGCTGTGCCATGTCTGAGCCGTTTGACATATTTTCAATTAGGCTGATCTTCAAACGGAAAGAAAGTCTTAATGTTGACAAACCCCCCTCAATCCAATCGCACCGCCACTCCCGCCTTGGCCATATGCCGCTTCACCTCGCCAATCGTGAACGTCCCGAAGTGAAAGACGCTTGCGGCCAGCACCGCGCTGGCGCCGCCCTTCACCACGCCGTCCACGAAATGATCGAGATTGCCAACGCCGCCTGACGCCACCACCGGCACCGGCACGGCATCGCTGATAGCGCGAGTGAGTTTCAGGTCGAAGCCGGATTTCGTGCCATCGCGGTCCATGGAGGTCAGCAGGATTTCGCCCGCGCCCAGTTCCGCCACCTTGCGCGCGAAAGCCACGGCGTCGATGCCCGTGGAGGTGCGCCCGCCATGGGTGAAAATCTCCCAGCGGTCGCTCTCGCCGTCCCGCGACACCCGCTTGGCGTCGATGGCGACGACGATGGCCTGCGAACCGAATTTCTCCGCCGCGCGCGCCACGATGGTCGGGTCACGCACGGCGGCTGAGTTGATCGACACCTTGTCGGCGCCCGCCAGCATGAGCGCCCGGATATCCTCGACCGCACGCACGCCGCCGCCCACCGTCACCGGCATGAAACACGCTTCCGCCGTGCGCCGCACGACATCGAGGATCGTGCCCCGGTTCTCGTGCGTCGCCGTGATATCGAGAAAGCACAGCTCGTCCGCACCTGCTGCATCATAGGCCTTGGCGGATTCCACCGGATCACCCGCGTCGATCAGGTCGACGAACTGCACGCCCTTGACGACGCGGCCGTCCTTGACGTCGAGGCAGGGGATGATGCGGGTCTTCAGCATGGTTGGTGTCCGCCTCGGCTCACGGTGGATCGACTTGCGGGCTGGGCTCGGTGCGCCCTTCGCGCCACAGCAGGTACAGCCCAGCGGCCACGATGACAAATGCGCCCGCGAACATCCAGACATTGGGCCATTCCCCGAAGAACAGCCAGCCGAAGACAGCGGCCCAGACGATCAGCGTGTAGTTGAAGGGCGAAACCACCGACGCCGGCGCGATCCGCAGTGCCTGTGCCACCAGCACATGCGCCATCATGGCGACGACGCCCAGCAGCGAAAGCAGGGCGAAATCCCGCCATGTCGGCACCACCCAGCTGAATGGTGCAAACACGATCCCGAAAACCAGCGCTCCCATGGTCTGCCAGACGATGAGCGACGTGGCCGATGTCCCACGCAGCTGCCGGGTCGAGAGCATCAGGCCTGCAAACAGCACGCTGCCGATGATCGCGACGAGAGCGGGCAAGGTGAGCGTCTGCTCCGAGGGCTGCAGCACCAGCAGGACGCCCGTAAAGCCAAGGACGACCGCAATCCACTGGTCGCGGGCCAGCCGCTCCTTCAGCAGAAATGGTGCAATGGCGGCAACGTAGAGCGGTGCGGCGAGGTAATAGGTCATCACGCTCACCAGCGGCAGCGTCGTCACGGCCCAGTAAAAACAGGCCGTTTCCACCGTGCCGAAGAAAACGCGGGCCAGTTGCAGCCCGGGGCGGGGCGCGCTGAGGATGGTTCCAAGCCCCTCTTTCAGTGCGAAGGGCAGCAGGATCAGGATGGCCGCTGCACTGCGCAGCAGCAGCACCTGCCCGACGCTGTACGTCGCCATCAGCCATTTTCCCATCACGTCATTCAGCGCGAAAAGGAGAATGCCCAGGCACATCAGGGTGATGCCAAGGCGGTTCTGGTTGGAAGGGGTCATGAACAGTTCCGGAAGGGCGGTAGTGGAAGACACTGCGGAGCTGACGGCGTCAACCACGTTCATTCACGGAATCTGCAAAAAGATAAGGTGATTTGCCCGTCCGTTCATTGAGCCGGCAGCATTTATTGGCTATGGGCACGCCCCATAAGCGCTTGTGAGAAGCGCACGACGGGAGGCCATCCATGGACAATATCGGCATCTACAACGCGAAACGCGATTCCGTGTCCTTCGGCTTCAAGAAGCTGAAAGCCGTCCGGTGGAATCTCGAGGCCCCCGCGCTTTACGAGGAGGCGCTGAAGCGCAACGAGGCGATCCTCGTCAAAGGGGGCGCGCTGCGTGTCGATACCGGCATTTTCACCGGCCGGTCGCCCAAGGACAAGTTCGTCGTCAAGGACGCCATGACGACTGAGACCGTGTGGTGGGACAACAACGGCGCGCTGTCGGGCGGACAGTTCGATGTCCTGCTCGCCGACATGCTGAAACACGCCGAGGGCAAGGAGCTGTTCGCGCAGGATCTCTATGGCGGCGCCGATCCGGCCTACCGTGTTCGCACCCGCGTTTACACCGAGATGGCCTGGCATTCGCTGTTCATCCGCAACCTGCTGATCCGTCCTGCCCAGGAGGAACTGCCTGGCTTCGATCCGGAAATGACCATCGTCGATCTGCCAAGCTTCAAGGCCGATCCCGCCCGTCACGGCTGCCGCTCGGAAACTGTCATCGCCTGTGATTTCACCCGCAAGATCGTGCTGATCGGCGGCACGGAATATGCGGGCGAGATGAAGAAGTCGGTCTTCACCTATCTCAACTATGTCCTGCCGAAATCGAAGGTCATGCCGATGCATTGCTCGGCCAATGTCGGCAAGGATGGCGATGTCGCCGTGTTTTTCGGCCTGTCCGGCACCGGCAAGACCACGCTGTCGGCAGACCCCGACCGCACGCTGCTGGGCGATGACGAGCACGGCTGGGCTCCCAAGGGCGTGTTCAACTTCGAGGGCGGTTGCTACGCCAAGACCATCCGTCTCTCGCCGGAGGCCGAGCCCGAGATCTACGCCACGACGCAGCGTTTCGGCACCATTCTCGAGAATGTCACGATCGATCCCGTGACACGCATGCCGGATTTCGACGATGCAGTGAAAACCGAGAACACCCGCTGCGCCTATCCGCTGGATTTCATTCCCAACGCTTCCACCACGGGCCGCGCCGGAATCCCCAAGAACATCATCATGCTCACCTGCGATGCCTGGGGCGTGCTGCCCCCCATCGCCAAGCTCGATGGCGCGCAGGCGATGTATCATTTCCTGTCGGGCTATACCGCCAAGGTGGCGGGCACCGAGCGCGGCGTGAAGGATCCGGAAGCGACCTTCTCCACCTGCTTTGGCGCGCCGTTCATGCCCTCGCACCCTTCGGTCTATGGCAACCTGCTACGCGATCTCATCGCCAAGCACCATGTCGATTGCTGGCTGGTCAACACCGGCTGGACCGGCGGCAAATACGGTGTGGGACGCCGCATGCCGATCCGCGTGACGCGGCGTCTGCTGACTGCAGCGCTGGACGGCTCGCTGGCCAAGGCCAAGTTCAAGACAGATCCCTATTTCGGCCTCGCAGTTCCCTCCAATGTTCCCGGCGTCGAGCCGCACATTCTCGCGCCGCACAAGACCTGGAAGGACAAGGCGGATTTCGCCGCGACCGCCGGCAAGCTGAACGCGCTCTTCGCCGAGAACTTCAAGCGCTTCGAGGCGCATGTCGACAACGAGGTGAAGCTGGCGGCACCCAGCCTGCAGATCGCGGCCTGACAACATTGAAAAGCCCATGCTAACAAAAACCCCGCCAACTGGCGGGGTTTTTTGCTTGAGGCGAAGTGCGGAGCCACCTTGGCCGTCGGAGCATCGATTCCGGAGACCTACATAAGTAGGTGGGCACCGTGATGCCCGAGACCACGGCCTCGGACAGGGACAGCTCCCGAT
>JANMFA010000554.1:0-3903 GCA_031377545.1 Hyphomicrobiales bacterium
GTCAGCCGCTTGAAGAGCTCACCCGCGACATGCAGCGGCGTCCCGTTGCCCGACGAACCAAAGCTGTGCTTGCCCGGTTCACGCTTCAGCAGCGCGATGAACTCCTGCACGGTGTTCACGCCCAGAGAAGGATGGACGACGAGCACGCTGGGAATCGTCGCCAGCAGCGAAATCGGCGCGAAATCCTTGACCGGATCGAACAGCTTAGTCTTCGCCATCAGCGGGTTCAGCGTATGGGTTGAAATGGTCGCCATCAGGATGGTGTAGCCATCAGGCGCGGCTTTCGCGACCGCCGCAGCGCCCACGCCACCGCCTGCTCCCGCGCGGTTCTCGATGATGACCTGCGAGCCCATGTTCTCACTCATCTTCGCGGCAACGATGCGGGCAACGACATCGGTCGAGCCGCCGGCAGCAAAGGGAACGACGAGCGTGATCGGCTTGTTGGGATAGGCCTGTGCGAAGGCGGGCGCGGTGGCTGCGGCTGCAGCGCCTGCAAGGATCGTGCGGCGGGTGATGGTCATGATGGTGTTCTCCCTCGAAAAACGGATTTCACGAAGATGTGGGGCATGATCGGGCTTTCGTCAAACCGCCAGATAGCGTTCACGGATCGAGGCCTCCGACATCAGCGTTTCCATCGCGCCGTCGAAGCGGATGACACCCTTTTCCATGACCAGCGCACGGGTTGCGACGAGGCGCGCGAAATGCAGGTTCTGCTCCGAGATCAACACGGTCAGCCCTTCGCTTTTCAGCCGGAGAATGGCCTTCGCCATGTCCTCGATGATGACTGGGGCGAGACCCTCCGAGGGTTCGTCCAGCAGTAAGAACTGGGGATTTCCCATCAGCGTGCGGGCGATCGTCAGCATCTGCTGTTCACCGCCCGACATCTGGCCGCCAGGACGATCCTTCATCCGGCCCAGATTCGGAAACAGCTCGAACAGCGCTTCCGGCGTCCAGCGCGGAGCATCCGGCCGGGGAGGGCGCTCGCCGACCGCGAGGTTTTCCATTACTGTGAGATCGGAGAATATCCGTCGCTCCTCAGGAACATAGCCCAATCCAAGCCGCGCGATTTCGAAAGGCTCGCGTCCGGCGATTGCCTGGCCGTCGAACGCCACCGCCCCCGACGCAGGCGGCACCAGACCCATGACCGCCTTCATCGTCGTGGATTTGCCTGCCCCGTTGCGTCCGACCAGCGCCACGACCTCTCCCCGCGTCATCGCAAACGTGACGCCATGCAGGATATGCGCGCGGCCATAGAAGGCATGGATGTCCGTCACGGTCAGGAGGCTGCCCATCAATGCGCCTCGCCGTAGGTTGTGCCGGAGCCAAGATACACCGCCTGCACCTGCGGGTTTGCCCGCACCTGATCGGCCGTTCCCTCGGCAATCAGCCTGCCACGATCCAGCACGATCACCCTTGTGGCATGTGCGAAAACCACATCCATGTCATGCTCGGTGAACAACACGGCTATGGAACGCGACAATGCGATTTCCGCCGCAAGATCCATCAGCGCGATCCGCTCGCTGGGTGCCATGCCCGCCGTGGGCTCATCCATCAGCAGAAGTCTTGGCTGATTGGCCAGCGCGACTGCCAGTTCGACCCGCTTGAGGTCGCCGTAGGCAAGCACGCCGCAGGCGCGCGCCGCCTGGTCCTGCATCCCGACGAGGCTGAGCAGTTGGTCGGCCTTCTCGCCATGCTGCTGGCCAGCGCTTCCCGTCAGCTGCCATTCGCCGCGATGGCTGGCAATCAATGCGGTCTGCACATTCTCGCGGACCGTCATCGAGCCATAGGTTGCGGTGATCTGGAAGGTGCGCCCCACGCCCTTGTGCGCGACGATGCGGGGCGCGAGCCCGGTGATCCTCTCCCCGCCCAGAAGAATGTCGCCGCGGTCCGGCTTCAGCTGCCCGTTCAGCATGTTGAAGCACGTTGTCTTGCCCGCACCATTGGGGCCGATCAGCGCAAGCATCTCTCCGGCGGAGACCGAGAACGACACATCATCCACCGCTTTCACACCGCCAAAGGTCTTGGCGATGCCCCTGACTTCAAGAACTGCGCTCATGCGGGGGCACTTCCCCTGCGCTGTTCCCGCCAGTCCAGGATCGTACCTGCCAGCCCCTTCGGGAACAGGATGACCAGAAGCACGATCACGAGGCCCAGAATGAAGCGCCAGTAGCTGGTGAAGCGCATCAGTTGCTCCTCAAGTCCGGCAAAAACGAATGCGCCGATAACAGGTCCGCTGATTGTCTGGATACCACCCAGCAGCACCATGAGCAGGGCGTCGACCGATTTCGGGATCGACAGATAGGTTGGAAACACAGAGCCCTTGAAGAAGGCGAAGAGCCCGCCCGCAAGACCCGCCGCAACAGCAGCAATGGTAAAGCCCGCCCACTGCAGCTTCTGGACATCAAGTCCGCTGGCTTCCGCCCTCAGCGGGCTGTCCCGTCCGGCCCGCAAGGCATAGCCGAAGGGTGAGAAAATCAGGTGCCGCAGCGCAAGAATACCGCAGGCTGCAAGCGCAAGTGCCAGATAGAAATACACAAGCTTCGGTTTGGCCCATGCGCTCGGCCATACGCCCAGAATGCCATTGTCGCCCCCCGTGACCTCCACCCACTGGAACGCCGTGGCCCAGGCGATCTGCGCAAAGGCGAGCGTGAGCATGGCGAGATAGACGCCCGAAAGCCGTACGCAAAACCAGCCGAACAGAACGCCAGCGAGTCCCGCCAGAACAGGCGATGCCAGCAGCCCAACGGCCATCGGCGCGGCCATCCATTTCACGGCCAGCGCCGCGCCATAGGCTCCCAGCCCGAAATACGCGGCATGGCCGAAGGAATGCATGCCGCCCGGCCCCATCATGAAATGCAGTGAGGCAGCAAACAGCGCGAAGATAACAAGCTCCGTGAGGAACGAAACGCCGTAGTCACCCAGGAATGGTGGCAGGACGACAAGGACAGCGAGCAAACCTGCGCCAAGCCACTTGGTCATTCGGTCTGCTGTGGCCAGCAGCGGCTCCGGAATGGCCTGTCCCCGTGCGGCATGACCAGAGGGCTTTCTTCCGAGCAGCCCATAGGGCTTCACCACAAGCACCACAGCCATGACAAGAAATGCGAGAACCAGCGTGCTCTTGGGAAAATAGACAATGCCGAAGGCATGCACGAGCCCGATCAGCACAGCCGCGAGATAGGCCCCCGTGATGCTGCCCAGTCCGCCGACAACAACCACGACGAACACTTCGGTGATCATGGCCAGATCCATGTGAAGCGTCACAGCCTCGCGCGGCAGCTGCAAGGCGCCGCCAAGTCCCGCCAGAAACGAGCCAAACATGAAGACAGAAGTGAACAGCAGCCTCTGGTTGACGCCCAGCGCCCCCACCATTTCGCGGTCCAGCGTTGCGGCGCGCACCAGAGTGCCCCAGCGCGTCCGGTTGAACAGCAGCCACAATGCGAGCAGCACCACAGGACCAACCACGATCAGGAACAGCTCATAGCTGGGAAAGCGGTTGTCGCCGATCATCACGAAGCTGCGAAACCCGGGCGCGCGCGGCCCCAGCTTGTCCTCCGGCCCCCACATATAGAGCGTGATGTCCTGGATCATCAGCACCACGCCGAAGGTCGCAAGAAGCTGGAAAAGCTCGGGCGCGCCATAGATGCGCCGCAGGATCACCATCTCGATCAGTGCGCCGATGATGGCGACAAGACACGCCGCAAGCAGCACCCCGCTCCAGAAACCGATCGCACCCTGACCGCCCAGCAGGCCAATCACGGTCACCGCGATATAGGCCCCGAGCATGTAGAATGAGCCATGGGCGAAATTCACAATGCGGGTGACACCAAAAATGATCGACAGCCCCGACGCTACAAGAAACAGCGACGAGGCCGAGGCGAGGCCGTTCAGGGTCTGGATGAGGAG
>JANMFA010000562.1:0-19155 GCA_031377545.1 Hyphomicrobiales bacterium
CATCAAGAGACAGGACCCGTTTCATGACGCAGTCATGGCACAGGTTCCGCGCCAAGCAAAAAAGTCACGCCGGAAAGACAAGCGTCTTGCGCCCATAGAGCGCTTCCCAGGCCTCGATATCGTCAGACATCACGCGTGCGCAGGCCTGCAGCACACGGGTGGTTCCCGCAAGATCCGCGTGGCCTTGCTCCTGTAACAGTTCCAGCGTCAGACTGTGGATGGCGCCGGCGGTTCGCTCGGAACGCAGCGCAAAGCCTTCAAAATCACCATGAACGCGGATGCCGGCCAAGGCGCCACCCAGCGCCGGCAGGCTGGCACCAAGCAGCGTGACATAGGGCTTCACCCACTTCAGGTAGGCAAAGACCGCAGCATCTGTGGACCCCAGCCATGTGGCCAAACCGGTGGCATAGATGAACCAGGGGACCAGGAAAAATGCCAGCAGTACTCCTGCCGTGGACCCGAAAAGAAAATCTCCGAATTCATGCAGGCGGTGATGCACCTGGTGCAGGTTGTGGTGGTTCGCGCGATGGTAGCTGGCCTGCTCCGCGAGATCGCCTTCGCGCACCTGCTGCAGCAATTGCCAGCAGTACTCCGGGCTCAGATCCCCGGTTGGCAGTCCGAGTTGCCGGATGGTCGCACGGGCATACCAGAGTTGCCATGTTTCGGATCGCCAGCTGTCAGGGCCGGGCGTCTCCAGCCGGGTGGTGCGTGGTGCAGCGCCTGCGGCGCCCACCATGCTAAGGAAGCGCAGATGCCTGAGAGTTTCGGCCAGAGCGCGATAGTCAAGCCAGCGCTGGTGGCTGCGTCGGCGCCTGCCGGAGCGAACGATCAGGATGATCGCCGAGATCAGCACGAGTTCGCCGAGCGCCGCCCATCCTTTTACCGCCACGGGGCTTGCATCTCCCCAATCGAAGAGGCTCAACAAGCCTACGAATACCGCCAGTGCGGACAGCAGGAACACCGCGACATAGGCACTGCGATAACTATGGCCATAGACTTGGGCCAGTGTATCGAATGCGGCAAAGCGCGGAAGCAGCACTTCCTTGAGCGTTTGCGCCAGGGGTCCGCTGGCTTGCGGCGCACTTGCCAGATAGTCGTCCCATTCATGGGCGCGCTCCGACATGGGTCGAAACGGGATGTATAGGCGCGGCACCCGCCCGCTCAAGAGCCTGACGAGAGCGTCATAGGCGAAGCGACGGCTGCCGGAGCGTTCCGTCTCGTTCAGCGCATCATCAAGCTGCAACAGGACATTGCTGGTGCCGCCGTGCCCCTGCATGCTGCCGGGGGGAGCCAGAATGTCTTCAAGACGTTCGCCCAACGGCCCGGCGCGGCAATCAACCTCATCAACCGCAAACAGGCGTGTCGGCTCGGCCGAGGCCGTAACGAACCGGGCCTTGCCGCTGGCGAGATCCAGCCAGACCGTCGGGATGCTGCGGCGCACCGCTTCGCGCATGGTCCACGCCGTCCCAGCAGGCTTGAGCATGGCCGCAGGTTTGCCATCGCAGTCTGCCCGGTTCTGCTCGTCGCCATCCCAAACTGCGATAAGGATGTCACAGTTCGCAAGGATCATCGCCGAGGCGGAACCATAGCCGGGTGTCGGATCGCTGCCGGGATCAGGCAATGTCAGGATCCGGGTGCCAGGGCGGGCGGTCAGGCGCTCCAGCTCATTGTCGAAAACGGTGCGGGAGTGCGGCTCGGCTTCGCTTGCGACGACAGGAAAGTCGAGCCGAAAACGCGCTGCGGGCATCGGCAGGATGATCTCGGAAGGCCATGCATCGGGCAGTGCCTGCTGGGCGACCAAATCCGCTCCTGAGGCGAGCGAGGAAACCAGTCTGGTGACCGGGACGGATGGCGAAAAGACCGATGCGTGACGATGATGGATTGCCGCAGCCGCGGCTTCCAGCGCGGCGTAGACGTCCTGCAACTGGGAGGTCAGCCCAGGGATTTCCTTGCTGGCAAGGCGCGCGCTGTCTCGTGTGAAGCGATGTCCGACACATCCCACGCGGGTTACCAGCGCAGGATGCGTCAAAAGAGATTGGGTCTGATTGCCCATTGTCATGCTGTCGGCTGGATATCTCGATGGATCGTGCTGCGCCAAGTATGTGCCAGAACTGGCCTGATTGGCGACGGAAAGTTTTGAGCGTCCACCAAGTCGCCAGCCGGGTCTCGGGAGTCGGCAATTCTTCCCAGCAGGTTCGTCGGCAACCTATGGGCCATGACGTGTGGTGGATAGCGGCGATGCTGATCGCTGGCGGCTGCACCTATCCGCTTGTCAGATCAGAAAATATCACGGCTACCGGACTTACTTTCGTCTTGCAGAGCCCTTTTGTCAGCCCGTGTCATCCGTTGCAGTTTGCGCTGCTGAACCACGTCGGAAATCCGGCTTTCGCTTTTCGCGGAAGGCGTTGACTGCTTCCTGATGGTCGCGGCTTGCGTTGGATTGCGCTTCAAAGGCAAGGCAGGCATCCATCGTGCTGGAAGCAAGCTGCTTCAGTCCGATGTTGATCGACATCTTCGTCGTGCGGATCGCCAGTTGCGATCCCTCTGCGAGGCGTTGGGCGAGGGCGTAGACCCGTTCGTCCAGTTCGCCCTGCGGGACCGCGTGGTTGATCAAGCCAATGCGCGCCGCTTCGATGGCGGTCATGAGATCGCCCGTCAGTAGATACTCCTTGGCCCGGGCGTAGCCGATGAGCTGTGGCCAGATTACTGCCCCACCGTCCCCGGCGGTGAATCCGACCTGCACATGTGGGTCGCCTATCTTGGCGGTTTCAGCGGCGATGATAACGTCACAGAACAGCGCGAGGGTGGCCCCGAACCCGGTCGCATGACCATTGACGCGCGCGATGATTGGCTTCTCGCAATCCAGAAGCGAAAAGATGATGCGCTTCGCCTCGCGCGCCGTCCGGTCAAAGCCCTGGTCGATGACATCCTGCATCCATGGGATGTCCCCGCCGGCGGAAAAGGCCCGACCTTCGCCCGTCAGGACTATCACGTCGCTGCCAGGATCGCTCGCCGCATCGTAGAAAACCTGGGTAAGCTCTGCATGCATCACGCCATCGACGGCGTTCAGCGCATCCGGCCGGTTGAGGACAAGCGTGAGAACCCGTCCGCGGCGCTCATGGCGGACTGTTCGGTAGGTCGGGAAATCAGCCATGCGGTCCTCGCTCTGTTGGTAAAGTCGCGCCCCTCACGTGCCCATGCAGGCTTACTGTGCCGGGCCGTCGAAGTAGCCCGGACGCGGGATTGTCCACTGGTCACCCCAGACCTGGTTGCCGCCATCGATGACCAGCGTTTCACCCGTAACGAAAGATCCGGATGGGCCGCCCAGATAGATCACCGCCTCCGCGACGTCACCCGTCTCGCCGAAGCGCTGCATCAGGTTGGAGCGTGGCAGGTTCCTGCGCGATTCTTCGGAATAGGTCTCGAGCCCCGCTGTCGCGATGGCCCCTGCAGCCACGCAGTTCACGCGGATGCCCAAGGGTGCCCATTCGATCGCAAGCGTCTTCGACAGGTAGATGATGCCGGCCCGCGCTGCGCAGGAATGAGCGATGCCGGGAAGACCGCGCCAGACAACAGCGACGATGTTGACGATGCTGCCGGGCTGACCGCGATCCCGCCACTGCCGAGCTGCTGCCTGCATCATGTACCAGGGGCCGTTGAGGTTCGTGTCAATAACGGCGTTCCAGCCCTTGACCGAAAAATCGATGGCGGCCTGCGGAAATTGTCCACCGGCGTTGTTGACGAGAATATCGAGTCTGCCGAAGTGCTCCCAAACGTCAGAGAGAAACGCTGAGACGGCCTCTGGATCGCGGATGGACATCGCCTTGACCAGGGCTGGCGAGCCGCCGGCCTCTACAATCATGGCGGCAGTCTCTTCCAGCGGCTCTATCCGCCGTCCGCAGATTGCGACGCGCGCACCGAGCTTCGCCATCTGCAGCGCCATGGTGCGTCCGAGGCCGCTGCCGCCGCCGGAAACGACAACGACCTGATCGTTCAGCAGGTCATCCCTGAACGCGGTCCCGGTCGGCTTTGTTGTCGTCATCTGGTACTCCCGCTGTCTCGCTGCCCACTGAATGCGGGCAAGGTTCGCTATACCGGTGCTGCCTCAAAGCGCTTTCCGCATCCATGTCGTCATGTCGGTCATGGCTTCGTCGGCCCGGTCGACAATGCCGACCCAGTTGAGAAAGCCGTGGTTCATGTCGCCGTAATTGCGCAAGGCAACCTCAACGCCTGCATTTTTGAGTGCCGTGGCGTAGGCAACTCCCTCGTCGCGAAGCACGTCGTATTCGGCTACGGCAATGTATGTCTGGGGCAGTCCCATCAGGTCCGCAGACCGCAAAGGCGACACATCCGGGTAGCCCGCCCATGAAGGCTCCGGAAGGTAGTTGTCCCAGAACCAGCGCATATCTCCAGATAGCATCCCATAGCCCGCACCGCGCTCAATGAAGGACGGATGATCTGCCGTGTAATGATCCGTGACCGGGTACATCAGGATCTGGGCCCTTATCGGCGGGCCGTTCCTGTCGCGCGCTCGTAAAGCCACAACGGCTGCCATGGTGCCGCCAGCGCTGTCGCCGCACAGAGCCAGTCTGCTGGCATCGGCACCGAAGCGCGGGGCACTGTGACTGCTCCACACCGTCGCTGCGTAACAGTCATCGGGTCCGGCTGGATAGGGATGTTCTGGCGCCAGACGATACTCCACCGAAATGACCACGCTGGCGCTCCGTTTGCAGATATGCCGACACATGGCGTCGTGTGTCTCAATGCTGCAGAACGTAAACCCGCTGCCGTGAAAGAACATGGTCAGCGGATGTCCCGCAGTCATGTCCGGCCGGTAGATTCGCATCCGGACAGGGTGGTCGGCGTCGGGCAGCGTAAGGTCCTCGACCGATGCCACCTCTTCCTGCGGCAGACCGGTGTTCAGCATGCGCGGTGCGGCCTTGCGCAAATCTTCGACCGGCATCCGGTGCATCGGCGGAAAGCGTGCCGCCTTCTCGACCATGGCGGCCAGTTGAGGGTGCAGCCGCATTGGCACGGACATCAGGCTGTCTTGCCGGGTACGTCCGCGCCGAGATAAGCAGCAATCACAGCCGGATCCTGCTGCACGTGGGCCGCTTCACCCTCGGCGATTTTCCGCCCGAAATCGAGCACGACGATATGGTCCGACACGCCCATCACCACCGGCATGTCATGTTCGACCAAAAGGAACGAAACCCCCAGACGCGAGCGTATCTGCCGAATAAGCGCAACGAGGTCGTCTTTCTCTCCCTGGTTCATGCCGGCCATTGGTTCATCAAGCAGGATCATCTCGGCGTCCTGCATCAGCGCGCGTGCGAACTCGACCCGCTTCTGCATGCCATAGGACAACTCGCCAGGCCGCTTGTCAGCAATCGCGGCGATCCCGAGAAAATCGAGCGTCTCCCTGACGCGCATGTCTGTCTCTCGCTCCTCGCGGGATGCCCGGGGCGAGAGGAAAGCGCCTTCAAGCAAGCCTGAACGTCCGTGGCGATAAGCGCCCATCTTGAGATTGTCGAACACCGTGAGTCCATCGAAGAGGGCAAGATTCTGGAACGTTCTTGCGATGCCCAGCCCAGCAATACGGTAGGGACTCATGCGGGTCAGCTCCTTGCCGCCGAAGGAAATGCGGCCGCCACTCGGCACATACATGCCGGTGATGCAGTTAAAGAGCGTGGTCTTGCCTGCACCGTTCGGTCCAATGATGGCTGTAATGTCACCTCGCGCAGCTGTGAAGCTGACACCCTGCAGTGCGACAATCCCGCCAAATCGCATGTCGAGTTTGTCGACCTTGAGAAAGACCTCGCTCACCGGCTAGTGCTCCCCGCCGAGACCCGGCGACGCGCCGAGGTAAAGATCGCGCATGCGCTCGCTCGCGGAGAGCTCTGCTGCTGTGCCGGACAAGGCAATGCGGCCACGTTCAAGAACATAGGCACGATCACAGTACTGCAGCGCAAGATGGGCATTCTGCTCCACGACGAGCATGGCGGTTCCAAAGGTCGCGACGATCTCGCGAAGGCGTTCATAGATCGCGCGCACGATCAGCGGGGCCAGTCCAAGCGAGAGCTCGTCGATCAACATCAGGCGCGGCGCTGCGGCAAGAGCGCGGCCGACAGCGATCATCTGCTGCTCGCCGCCCGACATCAGGCCTGCCGGCTGGCTGCGCCGTTCTGCAAGTCGTGGGAACAGATGATAGACTGCATCCATCCGCTCCATGCGGCGCGCCCGCGGCAGGATTGCAGCGCCGACCGCCAGATTGTCTTCCACGCTGAGTGTCTTGAAAACCAGTCGACCCTCGGGCACCTGGCTGATACCGAGCCTGACGATCCTGTCGGCCGCGAGCCGCGTCAGCTCATGACCATCGAAACGGGCAGCTCCCGAAAAAACGGCTCCACCATGCAGTCCAATCAAGCCGGATAGGCCTCTGATCAGGGTTGTCTTGCCGGCACCGTTTGCACCCAGAAGGGCGACGACCTCGCCCGCGTCAACGGAAAGATTGAGGCACTGAAGCGCCAGCTCCATACGGCCATACCCGACGTTCAGGTCCTCGACTTGCAGGAGACCCGCCATCAGCCTTTCCTCCGGAAGCCAATCAGGCCCTTCAGGCGCTCGCCAAGACTCACCAGCCCACCCGGTGCGAAAATCAGGAGCACGATCACCAGAACGCCGAAAATCAGCTGGACAAGCTGCGCGCGGTGCTCGCCAAGCAGGCTTCCGACAATTCCTGGCCCTCGACCGATCTCGGCCGCAAAGCCGGCGATGACCGAAGGCAACAGCAGCCACACTGCAGCGCCGATGAGAGCGCCACGCAATGACCCCATTCCTCCGATGATGATCATTGCAATGAACTGGATGGCGAAGTTGATGCCGAAGGTCTCGGACGTGGCGTTGGAGAGATAGTAGGCGTAAAGTGCGCCTGCGACGGCTGCGATCGCAGACGACAACCCGAATGCCTTGATCCGCAGCACCCGAACATCGACGCCCAGAGATGTAACCGCGCGCTCATGATCTCGCATGGCGAGCAATGCGCGGCCCTCACGCGTCCGCAGCGTGTTTGAAAGGCCGACATAGACAAGGGCAACCAGCACGAGCAGGAAGAAGTACCACCGCATCGGCGTATTCAGATCGAAGCCTCCAAGGCTTGGTGTGCCGAAGGGGATGCCGACCACATCGAAGAATCGGAACTGGTACTCCAGGAAGACGAAGCTCACGAGATAGTGGACGGCCATCGTCGAGAGCACGAAGTAGAGCCCCTGAACGCGCAGCGACGGCAGTCCGGCCAGTACGCCGACCGCCGCCCCGGCGATCGCCGCCATCATCAACACGACAGGGAACGGCCAGCCCAGCTGCGTGCCGAAGATTGCTGCCGCCATCGCGCCCGTTGCATAGAATGCCGCGTGGCCAATCGAGATCAGGCCTGCACAACCGGTCAGGTAGTTCAGGGAGAGCGCACCCAGCATCGAGATCAGCATCAGGTTGATCTGTGTGAGCCCGAGATTGAGGAGCTGCATGTTGGTGAGCCGTATCCCGAAGATTGATCGGTCAGTCAGCAGGACGGGGATGTAGAGCAGGACGGCGAGTCCGAGCGCCAGGAGCGCCGCGCGGCGCAGCTTTCCTGACGTGGGAGCGGCGGCTGCCGCTTCGGGTTTGGGTGCGGCGAGGTCAGACACGGTTGACCGCCTTCTGGCCAAGCAGCCCCCATGGCCGCAAGAGCAGGATCGCGAGCAGAAGCGCGTAGATCACCACGTCGCTCGATTTCGGCGAGATATAGGTGGAGGCGAGCTGCTCAATGATACCGACGAGCAAGCCGCCGAGAATGGCGCCTGGAATGCTCTGCAATCCGCCGATGACCACCGCCGGAAGGGCCAGCAAACCGATGCTTTCAAGTTCCGTCGAGACGATCTGGAGTTGGCCGAGGAACAACCCGCCGATGGCCGCCAGTGTGAAGCCAATGGCCCAGGCAAGGCGGTTCATCGCATCGACGCGCACGCCGGAGATCGTCGCCGCCTCATGGCTGTCGGCGGCGGCGCGCATCAGCAGGCCTGCCGAGGTGAAGCGGAAGAACAATCCAAACGTGATCATGCAGAACCAACTGACCAGCGCAGCCGTCAGGTGCAATTGCGAGATGCGCAGCCCCGCAAAGGCGAAACTGCCTGAGGGGAGGGGGCTCGCGAGTGTTCGGCCCGCCGGTCCATAGACGATTTCGATCAGGGCGCGCAGGACGATCGAAAGCGCGATTGTCAGCATGATGATCGAGAGGATCGGACGACCGGACAACGGCCGGATCAGAAGCGCGTGGATGCCCATTCCCATCAGTGCCGCCACCGCGACAATGAAGAGGACGGCCACCGGGAACGGCAACCCGAGCAGGGAGATTGCGGTGACGGCAAGATAGGCGCCGCACACCACAAACATTCCCTGCGCGAAGTTGAAGACATCCGTCGCCTTAAAGATGACGACGAACCCGAGCGCGACAAGCCCGTAGATGCTGCCCAAGGCCAGGCCGCTGAACAAAACCTGTCCCAGCATGTCGTCGCTCCCTTACAATGGCATGAAGTTACTGGATGTACTTGGCGGAATCGGCGAACTCGCCCGAGCCCTTGAACTTTTTGGCCTCGAAGTCATAGCCGAACATGCGGAACAGCACCGGGCCGGTGTTGTTCTGCGGTGTGTAGGTGATCAGCGCGGAAAGGCCTTTGGTGTCGACGGTGAACCCCTTCGACAGGGTTTCCACCAGCTTGGCGCGGGTAGCAGCCTTGCCGGTCCGGTCGAGCGCTTCCGAGATCATCTGGCCGGCGACCCAGCCCGCCACGTAGTTGATGTCTTCCTTCATGGCACCCCGACCGACTTTGTCAGCGAAGGCGGACATTTCGACGTTGCCAGGCGCGTTGTCGGTGCCGCTGGGCGTGAAGCAGCTGACGAAATTATAGTTCGCGCCAGCCTGTGGACCCATCGACTGGAAAATCTGGGGAGCCCCAAGATACGTAATCCCGAAGGCCGGAATGTTGACCCCGTACTGCTGCAGTGCCTTCATCGTCAGGATCGCCGTGTTCGGGACACCGTAGATCGTGATGAAGTCGGGCTTCTTGTCCATGATTTCGAGAATTTGCGGGGTGACATCCACGGCGGTGACTTTCATGGTCACATGGTGCGCGGTGCCGCCAAGCTTGCCGACAGCCTCAGCCATGTAATCATGGTACTCCTTGCCGCCCGCGCTTTCGATGGCAACGGTGATGACGCGGGGTGCTTTCAGCTTCAGCTTGTCAACGAAATGGCCAACACCTGCCTGTGCCATTTCCTTGTAGCCGCAGAAGCCGTTGTAGACCATCGGGCTCACGGGCTCTGACAGCGCCTTGGTGGACGTGTAAGTCGCGACGATCGGCACCTTGCCGGCCTTGATGGTTGGCGCGAGCGCCACCTGCGAGGCCGAGGTTCCCATGCCGGAGATGGCGATGACCGGCGTCTGGCCGACAAGCTTCTCGAAGGCGATCCTGTCGGTCGCGGCGTTGAAACGATTGTCCTCTGCCAGCACGTTGATGCGCCGTCCATGGACGCCGCCAGCCTCATTCGTCTTGCGGATGCGGTCTTGCAGGCCGGCGACCCAGATGGACTGGGAGGCGGATGTCGGCCCGCTGAGGTCCATGAGCACGCCCCAGTCGATCCGGTCGGCGTAGACGCCGTCCTGGGGCGCTTCCTGGGCTATCGCCGCGCTGGCGACCAGGCAGGCGAAAGCTGGCGCGGCGAGACGCATGGCCCAGCGCGTTGCCTCGCCTGTGGGGAATTTCCGCGCCCTGATCGCGCGATTGGTGGTGTCGTTTGTCGTCATGGCAGTTCCTCCAGTTGCGGCACGCTTGGCTGCGGGCCATTTTTTGAGAGCCGGGCTAGCCGGCGGGTGGATAAAGTCGGCGTAGTTCCCGCTTGAGCAGCTTTCCGGATGCGTTGCGCGGCAGGGACTGCGTGAAGATGACCGAGGTCGGGCATTTGTAGCGGGCGAGCCGGGAGCGGACGAAGGACAGCACCTCGTCCTCGCTGGTGTTCTCGCCGGACTTTGTCACGATGACAGCGCGAGGCGTCTCGCCCCAGCGCGGATGTGGAACACCTATCACCGCCGCCTCGGATACAGCTGGATGGAACAGGAGCGCGTTCTCGATTTCGGCTGGGTAGATGTTCTCGCCGCCCGAGATGATCATGTCCTTGAAGCGGTCGTAGAGATAGATGAATCCGTCCGCGTCGCGGTAGGCGGCATCTCCCGTCCGCAGCCATCCCTCAGGCGTGATCGTCTCGGCCGTTGCCTGGGGCTTGCCCCAGTAACCCTTCATCAGCATTTCGGAGCGCACCCAGATTTCACCAACCGCGCCGACTGCACTCTCCTCGAAGCTGTTGGGGTCAGTGATCCTGATCTCGGCGTAGGGCAGGGCTCTACCGCAGGAGCGCAAACGGTCAACACCATCGCCTTCAAGCCTGTGCTCTTCGGGATCAAGCGTCACGATCGAGCCGGATGTTTCTGTCATCCCGTAGGCCTGAATGAAGCCGCAGCCCAGGACATCAAGCGCCCGGCGCAGCAGCGCCTCGCCAATGGGGGAGGCCCCGTACATCAGTAACTTCAGGCTCGAGAGATCGGCTCTCTCGATGCCGGGCACGTCCAGCAGCCCCTGCAGGACAGTCGGTACGAAAAAGGCGTTCGTTACGCGGTGCTTTTCCATCGCCTTGACGATGATCGGCAGATTGACGTCACGCATCAGGATGGTGTGCCCGCCCACAAGGAACGTGCTCGCTCCATAGCCGCATCCGCCGATATGGAAGAGGGGCATGGCCACCAGATTGATGCTGTCCGGCCCCATTCCCCATGCCTCGCCAAGCCGCTCGGTATAGGACATCCCGCGGTTTGTCAGCATCGCGCCTTTCGGCAGACCTGTGGTTCCTGACGTGTAGAGAATCATGGCGATGTCATTGGGAGAGCCGGCATGGCCCGGATCACGTTTGGCAGCCGTCGCCCGCCATGCCCTGAACTCAGCTCCAAGGCCAATCACACGGGTGAGCCCGGTCGTTTCCCGCGCCACTTCCGACAGCAGGCTGCTCTCGCCATTGTCTCCGACAAAGATCAGCGCGGGCTTCGCGTCCGCGACAATGGCGTCGATCTCCAGAGGCGAGAGCCGCCAGTTGATGCCGACGATAACGGCTCCTGCCTTGTTGCAAGCGAAGATGAGTTCATAGAACTCGGGGCAGTTGCGGGCGAGGATGCCAACGCGGTCGCCGGGCTTGACGCCAGCAGCAACAAGCGCCTGCGCCGATTGCGAACTCAGCGCATCGAAGGCGGCGAATGTCCATGTCTCATCGTCGCAGGTCAGCGCCGGCGCTTCGGGCGTCCGCGCCGCCAATTCTCGAAGGATTGTGGCAAATGTCCTCGACATCGCGTTGCCTCAATAGCTCTTCGGAAGGCCCAGGCTGTGCTGGGCAATGAAGTTGAGCACCATTTCACGGCTCACGGGTGCTGTCTTGTGGAGCCTGGCGATGAACCAGAGGTCGGCCAGGCCGTATTCGAGTGCCAGTCCGTTGCCGCCGTGGACCTGGATCGCCTGATCGAGTGCCTCCAGCGACGCATCGGCAGCGGCAAATTTCGCGATGTTGGCGGCTTCGCCCGCCTCGGATGAGCCAAGATCGCTGAGCTGGGCCGCACGGATGGTCATCAGGCATGCCTGCTGCACGGCCATGTAGGCCTTGGCCAGCGGGTGCGCGACGCCCTGATGGGATCCGATAGGCACGTCCCAGACCTTGCGTTCGGATGCATAGCGCGCACCCTGTTCCAGCGCATAACGCGAGATGCCGTTGTTGATCGCTGCCGCGCAGACCCGCTCGGGGTTGAGCCCGGCGAACACCTGCTTCAGGCCCTCACCCTCATTGCCGATCAGCGCGCCCTCTTCCAGCGACACGTCGTCGAAGAACAGCATGAATTGCGTTTCGGGAACATGCAGGGCAGTCTCGATCGGCGTCATGCTGATACCCTTCGCCTTGGCGGGTACGATGAACAGGGAAAGCGGTGCGCGGCCTCGAGCATCGACGGTTTCGCCACGCGCCACCACCATGATGGCATCTGCCTCATCCACCGCCGAGGTCCAGTACTTGCGTCCGTTCAGCGTCCAGCCCGACCCGTTGCGCTTCGCGACAGTGCTGATCTTGTGCGTGTTCGTGCCTGCATCCGGTTCTGTGATGGCGAAGGCGATCTTGAGTTTGCCGGTGGCAAGACCCGGAAGCCATGCCTGCTTCAGCGCCTCGTCACCATGTCGCTCGATGATCGGGGCGGTGATCGAATTGATGACGAGCGACAGGATGGGGCAGCCTTGCGCTGCCACCTCCTCGACGACCACGGCGTAGTCGGCCAGACCTGCGCCCGCGCCGCCATAGGCTTCAGGCATATGTATGCCGAGGAAGCCTGCCGCGCCGAGCTCGTCCCAAAGCTCGGTGGGCTTGCGGCCCTCGCGCACGAGCTGTTGGAAATAACGGCGGCCGTAGCGCCCGGCCAGCTTTCCGACGCTCTCCCGGAGCATCGGATGGTGATCGGCAGTATCGACCAGGGAGGAGCGGAAAAGCATGTTCATCATGTGGACGCCGTGGATTTCGAAACGAAATAGCGGGTGTCGGCCCAGTCGTAGAACCCGCGCCCGGACTTCACCCCGAGTTCGCCACGCGCGACTTTGTCCTTCAGGAGCCGGGGCGGCGCGAAGCGCTCGCCAAGCGCGGTACTGAGATGCGTCGCTATATCGAGCCGCACATCCAGACCCACGATATCGGTGAGCCGCAGCGGCCCGACCGGATGGCGAAATGCCGTGACCATGGCCTTGTCGATGTCCTCGGCGCTGGCGACGCCATCCTCGAGCATCCGGATCGCCTCCATTGCCGCCAGCACGTCGAGGCGGCTGGTCGCAAAGCCGGGCACATCGTTGGAGACAATGGTCGTCTTGCCGATCGATTCGGCAAAGTTTTGCGCGAGAGCCAGCGCTTCCGGAGTCGTCTGCGCCCCGCGCACGAGCTCCACCATGGGAAGAGACCACACCGGATTGAAGAAGTGCATGCCGAGGAAACGGGCTGGATCAGCGACGCAGCCCGCGAGTCTGTCGATCGAGATCGAGCTGGTGTTCGACGCCAGAAGCTGTGGCTCAAGGATACTCAGCTGTGCGAGAAGGCGCTCCTTGAGTGCGGGAATCTCAGGAACGGTCTCGACGATCAGGTCGAGGCCACGGCGGAGACCGCCGACATCCCCCAGCATTGTAATCCGCTTGTTGACCGCCTGCGCCTGCCCAGCTGTCAATTTGCCCCGCGCCAGCCCTGCCTTTGCTGCCTCGGCAAGAATGCCGCGTATGGCCAACTGGCGGGTCAAATCTGGCTCGACCAGCGTAACGGTAGACCCGGCTGCAGCGAAGACATAGGCAATGCCGGTGCCCATTGTGCCACCGCCCACGACGGCGACTGCTGATGGCGCAGCGAGGCGCTGTTCAACCATGACGGCACCCTCCGCACTGTGCTGCTGCGGCGGGTCCTGCAGGCGTTAAGGCTTCTAGGCTCCGACCATCTTCAGCACCAGCGAAGCCACGCGCTCGGCTGCTTGCTCTTTGGTCAGTCGCCCGCCGGCCCGAAACCATACCGGCGACCAGCCGACCATGCTGGCGATCACGAATGATGTCACGCGAACGTCCTCCATGGCGAATTCGCCCGAGGCGATCCCTTCCTCCAGCAGCACGACGATCCTCCGGTCGAAGTCGCGACGAAGCTGATTGATCATGGCTCGGTCCCGTGGCGCAAGCTCGGTTTCCTCGCGGCTGTAGATCACCGCATTGGCCTGGTTGTTCAGGACGCTCAGCGTGAAGTCGCGCACGATGATCTGAAGTTTCACCATCGCGGTGCCCTGTTGCACCAAAAGGCGGCTCAACGCCTCGTGCGCATCCTTGAGGGCACGCGTGCAGATTTCTACCAGCAGCTCGTTCTTCGAGCGAAAGTACTGGTAGATGAACGGCTTCGTCATACCGAGCGACTTCGCCACCTGATCGAGCGTCGTCTGGCTGTAACCCTGCCGGTAGAACAGGTCGATTGCTGCTGAGACGATACGCTCCCGTTTGAGTTGGGAAACGAGGTCGCGCATGTCCTCCGGCTGTGGTGCGGAGGCCGCCGTCCTGCGCAGGCGTGCGCGAGCGGAGGCAACGGCTGTGTTCAGTCTCGGAAGCGATGATGTCATGGTCAGGCGCTCGTGGTTCGATGGCGGCTGGAATTACCCGCACAATGGCTGGAAGATTTGGGATAGTGGGAGCAGACCCGGCATCCAAGCGGAGATCATGCATAGCTGCCTCCATTCACGTGGACGCCCTGCCCGACAATGTGTCCTGCGAAATCGGAGGCAAGAAAAACCATGAGGCCTGCGACATCTCCCGGTGTGGCGTAGCGGCCTTGCGGAATGGAGGCCGCGCGTCGCTGCCGGAGCGAGGCGACGTCATCGCCAGCTTCGCTGCGCTCGATCTCGCGGAGCAGCGGCGTGTCAACCGGACCGGGACAGACAGCGTTGACGCGCACACCTTTGCGGGCGACCTCCATGGCTGCAGTGCGGGTCAGACCCATGACCGCGTGCTTGCTCGCTGCATATGGGCCGAGATTGCGGACACCGACAAAGGCGGCGAACGAGCCCGTGTTGACCACGGACCCCCGGCCTTGCCTCACCATGATGGGGAGCACGTGTTTCATTCCAAGGAACACGCTGCGGACGTTGATAGCCATGACGGCATCAAAGGCATCGTCGGGACAATCCGTCATCGCCTTGACCGGACCCTGCATGCCAGCGTTGTTCATCAGGATATCGATGGTGCCAAAAGTGTCCTGGACGGTCCGGACGTAGCCGGCCACATCATCCGAGCGGCTCACATCCGCGCGAATGAACATCGATCTGCCTCCGGTGCTGCTGACGAGATCAGCCGTTTCCTGGCCGGACGGTTCGTCCCAATCGACCGCAACGACCGAAGCTCCTGCTTCGGCCAGCAGCAGACAGACTGCCCGACCAATGCCGCCGCCGGCACCGGTCACGATTGAGGTCTGGTTGGTGAGATCGATCTTCATGGCTGCGATTCGCAGTTCACCGGACCAAAGCCGCAAGTCTGGTTTCGGACGCCCCGGTGCTCCCAACGCTGTGGGCGTCTGAGAACATGAAACCGCTGTAGCCATCCGCCGCGCAGTTCTCGAGAATTCGGCGATAGCCTCGCACGCCGCCGGAGTAGGGCATGAAGACCTTCGGTTTTCCAGCGATCTCCGAGCCGTTGTAGTATGAGTTCGTGCTCATGTAGATGGTGGCCTGCGCGCGTTCGTTGACGTGCTGCACCCATTCCCGCTCCGTTTGCAGATCAATGTCGAAGGTCTCGATGCGTCGATCGTCCAGGTAGCGAAGCAAACCACCGAACCAGTCGATCTGCTCTTCGATCGAGAGAAGGACGTTGCTGAGCAGCGACGGGCTGCCTGGCCCGGCCACGATCAGCATGTTCGGAAACCCGGAGACCGCGACGCCCAGATGCGTGGTTGGCCCGTCAGCCCATTTTTCACGCAGTGTCACGCCGCCAACCCCGATTATATCAGGCTTCAGCAGCGAGCCTGTGAAGACATCAAATCCTGTCGCGAAGATAACGACATCGAGGGTATGCTCCTTGGCCGCCGTCCTGATGCCGTCTTTTGTGAATGCGGTGATTGGCGCTTCCCTGATGTCGGCCAGTTCCACATTGTCTCGGCTGAAAGCCTCGAAGTAGCCGCTGTCGACCGAAGGACGGCGCGCCGCAAAGGGATGCCCGGTGGGCACAAGCTTTTCGCGCAAGGCCGGATCGGGGATCTTGTCTGCAATCTTGCGGCAAACGAACTCCGCGGCGGTGTCGTTTGCCGGTTTCGACAGCAGCAGATCGTAGTAGGCCAACGCAAAACCGAAACCCAGTCGATTCCAGGCCGCCTCGTAAACCACTTCCCGCTCCTCAGGAGTGGCATCCAGCGCCGAGACACGGTTCGGCGCGAAGCCGAGACCTGTCGGCGAGTTGCGCGCCTGCGTCCGCCGTTCGGCGTAGTGCGCCTTGACCGCGCGGTCTTCCTCGTCCGTGAGGGGCGCGTTCGCGGCCGGGATGCTGTAGTTCGCGGTACGCTGGAAGACGACCAGCCTGGAAGCCTCCTGCGCGATGACAGGCGTCATCTGCATGCCGGACGAACCGGTCCCGATGATGCCGACACGCTTGCCTGCGAGGTCAACCCGCTCGTGCGGCCACTGACCGCTGTGGATGATGCGGCCCTCGAAAAGCTCGATGCCGGGATAGGTGGGGTTCTTGGGTGCAGAGAGCTGGCCCAGACACAGGACCAGCCGACGGGCGGATATTGGTCCGCCATTCGAAGTCCGAACGATCCAGCGTGCCTGGCCCTCATCGAAGGTTGCCGATGCCATGCGGGTGTTGAGGCGTACGTCCTTCCGCAGGTCGAAGCAGTCCGCCACATGATCAATATACCGCAGTATCTCGGGTTGGGTCGCGTAACGCTCGCTCCAGCGCCAGTCCTGCTCGAGCTCGGGGGAGAAGCTGTAGGAATAGTCGTGGCTTTCAACGTCGCAGCGCGCGCCGGGATAGCCGTTGTGGTACCAAACACCGCCGATCCCATTGCTCGCTTCAAGAACGACCACATGGTGGCCCTGGCTACGGAATGTATGGAGTGCGCGCAGGCCAGCGAAACCAGCGCCGATGACCAGAACGTCGGCTTGCTCCATGGCCTCCACCCTCCTGGCAGATTCGCCGCTCCGGGCGCAATCTGAAAAAAATCTACCTGTCAGTAGATAAATGTACGCTAGATACAATTCTCTGCAAGCCCTTTTTTTAGAGAGACTTGACAGATTGATTCCAGAGCGGGAATGTACGCCAAATCGACTATTGCATACTATCTGGTAGATAAATGAACTGATCGCTGTGGGGGGCAGAAGGTCGATGTCTGCCCATGCGGAAGGGCGCTCGGCGTGGGCCGTGGGAGATGAGCACATTGTCCAAGAACATGGCAGCGGTCGAAACTGCGTCCGCGACCAAGGTCTCCCGTGCTCCACCCCTTGCTGCGCGAAGGGCCGCTCTGTCGGATCGTTTCTCGCCTTGGGCACCTCTTGCGCTGCACGAAATGCTGGATGTCATGGCGGAGCTCAATCCTGACCGCCCCCTCGTGATCTGCGATGACCGAAGCTGGACCTATGCCGATATCAAGCGCTGGTCGGAGCGGGTCGCGGCGGCGATGGTGGCCAGTGGTGTCCGCCCGGGCGACCATGTGGGCTTGCTGCTGGCGAACTATCCCGAGTTTGTCGCGATCAAGTTTGCGATCTCGCGGGTTGGCGCAGTTGCCGTTCCGATCAATTTCCTGAACCGGCAGGAAGAGTTGGGTTACGTCATCAAGCAATCGGATATCGTGCTGCTGTTCACGATGGACCGCTTCCGCGATCTCGACTATCTCGCGTTCCTGGATGGCCTGGTGCCACGCTGGGAGACGGAATCCGGAGGTCGCACTTTCCCCAGACTTCGCCGCGTCGTCGTGTTCCCAAACGCGGACCTGCCGCCCCGGCAAGGTTCCATCACGCTTGATGCGTTCTGCACGAGCGCCAGTGAATGGACGCCCGTGACACATCCGGGACCCGACACCAATTCGGACATCGTCTACACATCGGGGACTACGGGCTCGCCCAAGGGCGTCATGCTGACCCACGACATGCTGTTGAGGACCGCCTTCGGGAGTGCTTTTGGCCGCGGCTTCGAGGACGGTCGACGCATTCTGTTCTCGCTGCCGATGTACCATGTCTTCGGTTATGTCGAAGGCCTGCTGGCAGTGTTGTTCGTCGGCGGCGCTATCATTCCGCGCTTGAAGTTTGACGCTCTCGATACTCTGAAGGCCGCCGAGCATCATCGCGCGACGGACCTGCTGTTGATTCCAACGATGACGCTGGCTCTTCTCGATGAAGTCAGACGCAGTCCCTGCGATTTGTCAGCGGTTCACAGTATCCTCAGTTCCGGTGGTCGCTCGCCAGCCTACATCTGGCAACAGATCATCGATGAATTGAAGCCGGACGAGATCACAACCGGTTACGGCATGACAGAGGTGACGGCTTCGAGCACGGTCACACGGCCCGATGATCCGATGGCGCGTCTGCTCACCACCAATGGGCGACTGCGTGACGTGGGACCGGCCGCCGACCCGACCTTGAACGGTCGACTGGTGATCTATCGGGTCGTTGATCCGGAGAGCGGCATGCTGGTTCCGACCGGCTGCGTTGGTGAATTGCAGGCGAAGGGTTCTGGTGTAACAGCTGGCTATTACAACAAGCCTGCTGAAACCGCCGCCACGTTCACGGGGGATGGCTGGCTTCGGACGGGGGATCTGGGAACCGTCGATGCCGACGACTATGTGACACTGGTCGGTCGTCTCAAAGAGTCCTACCGTTGCGGCGGCGAGCAGGTGTTGCCCTCGGAGATCGAGGATATTCTGGTGACCCATCCGGCCGTCCTGCAGGCCCATGTCGTGCCGGTGCCGGATGAGCGCATGGGCGAGATCGGCGTTGCCTGCGTCGTGCTGCGCGACATGCCGGTGGCGACTCCGGATGAGTTGGCAGCATTCTGCGCTGCAAGGCTGGCACGCTTCAAGGTCCCCAGGCACGTGATGGCGATCCGCGCCGAAGAGATTCCCATCACGCCCTCGGGGCGGGCGCGCAAGTTTCTGCTGGCGAAGATCGTGATCGAGAGATTGAAAATCCACTGACAGAGATGCCGGATTGGCTGGCTATGCTCCGCGCACTGATGAAAAGACGAGGCCATTGATGACAAGCAACCATACACAGCCACGCGTCCAGCGGCGAATTACGACTGATACGCCGGTCGGCTTCCAGCTGATCGGTGTGAAGAAGAAGGCTGCGATCCAGTTGATGGGATCGCGCGTCTGGGGCCGCTTCAACCCCAATCACTGGGATCCGGTTTATGCACGCGAAACGGGGCTGAAAGCGCCGATCCAGACGGGAGAAATGTCCTCGGCCTATATCTCTGAGATGTGCGTCAACTACTTCGGTGCGGACTTCTTCCGCAATGCCAGAATTGCCTGCAAGTACATCAGTTCCATCCTTGC
>JANMFA010000264.1:0-3614 GCA_031377545.1 Hyphomicrobiales bacterium
AGGCCCGATATTCGATGTCGGCGTGGCCACGGTCACCACCAGCCGAAGCGATGCGATAGGCATCCTTCTGGAACTTGCTGGCGAGTGCGACAATCGCTTTGGGCAGCGTAGCGGAGAACAGCAGGGTACGGCGTGTTTCCGGTGTAGTTTCCAGAATAAACTCCAGATCATCGCGAAAGCCCAGATCGAGCATCTCGTCCGCTTCATCCAGCACGACAGCGCGGACGTCGCCCAGCAGCAATGCCTTGCGCTCGATATGATCCTTCAGACGACCAGGCGTGCCGACGACGATATGCGCGCCGGAATCGAGCAACCGGCGCTCTCGTCTGGGGTCCATGCCGCCGACGCAGGCGATCACGCGGCCACCGGCAGGCGCATAGAGCCATTCCAGCTCCCGTTGCACCTGCATTGCCAGCTCGCGGGTTGGCGCAATGACGAGCGCGAGCGGGTCGGCTGCGCGCTCCAGCTTGAATTCGTCATTCAACAGTGTCGGACCGATGCCGATGCCGAAAGCAACTGTTTTGCCGGAGCCAGTCTGTGCAGACACAAGAAGGTCGCGCCCGGCCGCTTCAGGAGCCAGCACAGCGCTCTGGACAGGGGTCAGATCGGCATAACCGCGCTCGGCGAGCGCTTTCGCAAGGGGGGCGGGAATAGGCAGGGAGGTCAAGGGGGCGGCTTTCAAAAAGCGCTGCGTGAGGCGGCGTCATAGAGCAAGATTGCGGAATGCGCCAGTTGCTGAGTTTGCAGGGGTGGAATGTGTATTCCAGCCCTCTTCGTCCTGACTTGGCCGTTAGCCCTGTTGGCAGGCTTTCCTTGTCTTGCACATTCCCTTCGCCTTTGATGTGCATTCGACCAAGTTTGGCAAGGATGTGTGAACCATGAAGGTCCTGATCGCAGGCGGCGGCGTTGGTGGGCTGACGCTCGCCCTGATGCTGAAGCAGCGCGGCATCGACGCGGAAATCTTCGAACAGGCCACCGAAGTGCGCGAGCTGGGCGTTGGCATCAACACACTTCCCCATGCCATCAAGGAACTCAGCCTGCTCGGGCTTCTGCCCGCGCTGGATCGTATCGCGATCCGCACGAAGGAACTGGTTTACATGAATCGCTTCGGCCAGATCATCTGGCGGGAGCCACGCGGCGTCGATGCAGGGTTCGAAGTGCCACAGTTCTCGATCCACCGGGGGCGGCTTCAAAGTGTCATCCATCGCGCCGTCGCTGCGGAAATGGGAGAAAGCCGTATCCACACGGGCTGCCGCCTCGGCTCGTTCACGCAGGACGAGGCTGGCGTGCGCGCGTTTTTCTTCGACCGGGACGGACGACATGTCAAAACCGCGACCGGCGACGTGCTGATCGGTGCGGACGGTATCCACAGCACGATCCGTTCCCTGCTGTTTCCGCAAGAGGGGCCGCCTTCGTGGAACGGCATCATGCTCTGGCGTGGCGCAACCGACTGGGCGCAGTTCATGGATGGCCAGTCGATGATCATCGCGGGCGGTATGGCAGCCAAGGCGGTTGTCTATCCCATCGCGCCTGGCCTGCGCCCCGATGCGCCCTTGACCAACTGGGCCATTGCCGTGAAGCTTGGAGACGGTACGGCTCCGCCACCGCGGCGAGAGGACTGGTCCCGTCGTGGCCGCCTCGAAGACCTGGTGCCCCATATCCAGAAGTTCCAGATCGGCGAGGTCGATGTAAAGGCTCTGATCATGGCAACGCCGGAGTTCTGGGAATATCCGATGTGCGACCGCGATCCCCTGCCACGCTGGACGCATGGCCGCGTGACATTGCTGGGCGACGCAGCGCACCCGATGTATCCCGTAGGCTCCAACGGTGCGTCGCAGGCCATTCTTGACGCACGATGCCTGGCCGATTTGCTGGTTGCATCCGATTCCCCGCAGGCCGCGCTGGCCGCTTATGAGCGGGAGCGCCTGCCCGCGACCGCCCAAATCGTGCGCATGAACCGCAAGGGTGGCCCTGAAGGCGTGATCGATGCGGTCGAGACCCTGGCGCCTGAAGGTTTCCGAGACATCGACGACGTGCTCACGTTCGAACAGCGCCAGTCAATCGTGCGAGGCTATGCCAGTGTTGCGGGCTTCACGCAGGACAAGGTAAATCAGGTCAAGGCTGCCTGAAACGCTTCGCACTGGAGGGACCTGGATGCTATCCAGCCAACAACCAAGCGGCGTCATTCCCGTTCTCTACGCTTTTCACAACGCGGACGGCAGCATCGATTGCCGCGCCATGATGGCGCAGGTGGAACATTGCCTGTCCAGCGGGGCTGACGGGCTGATGGTTCTGGGATTGATCACGGAAGTCGCCAAACACACGCGTACGGAACGCCTGGAAATCGTCCGGATAACAAGTGCCGCGCTGAACGCGCGCAAGCCGTTGCTTGTGACGACAGGGGAGACAACACAGCCTGAGCAGCTTTCATTTGCGCGCGAGGCAAGGCAAGCGGGTGCCGATATCATGATCCTGCAGCCGCCGCCGGAGCTGGAAGGTGACGAAACCGACCTCATCCGGTTCTTTGGTACCACCGCAGATGCCCTGGATTTTTCCTGCGCGATCCAGCACAATCCCTTCAACCTGAAGGTCAATCTGTCACTGCAAGGCCTTCTGTCGCTGACACGGAACCACCCCAACGTGAGCCTGATCAAGGCCGAGGGCACAGCCCTTGAAACCCAGCAGTTGGTTGAGGCTACCGGTGGATCGGTGGCTGCCTTCACGGGGCATGGCGGCATCGAATTCCTGATGACGATGAGGGCTGGCGCAGCGGGCCTGATTCCCGCACCCGATGCTCTTGCCCTTCAGGTCCTGATCCATCGGCTGTTTCTCGAAGGAAGCCCGGAAAGCCTCACAAGGGCAGCGCGCATTCATGCTGACATCCTGCCAATGATCGTTTTCATGATGCGCTCGCTTGATCACGCCCTGTGCTATGGCAAACGCCTTATGGCCGCGCGGCTTGGTACCGCGGTTCGTCACGAACGTGCCCCTGCCCTTGCGACCACCACATTCGGCCTGCACGAACTGCAACGCTTTTCCCGACATTTGGCTGATGTCGAATTGCGGGAAGGCTTGCCGCCCTTGCCGGTCTTTTCACTTTTTTAAGCCTCCCGCCGCATCGTCGATTCCATGGATATCGCAGCGGCCCTCAAACAGCAGATGCTTGGCGTCCTGATCGATGCATTGGGCAAGCCTGCAAACAGCCCCGGTCAGTCTGCCGCTGCAACACCTGCCTTTGACCTTGCAACAGGCGAGACGCTGACGGCCACCGTGACGGCGGTGCGCCCGGACGGAAGCCTCGTCCTGAACGTCAAGGGACAAATGGTCCAGGCCGACATTCGCGGCACCACCCTGCCCGAACCGGCCCGTCAGCCCGGTGCCGTGCTTCAGCTCAAGGTGGAGACCGCTGGCCCGACACCGCGCCTTGCCTTCGTCGCGGTTGAGACAAGCCTTGCAGCCCCTCGGAAGCCGGCAACCTCCGCATCTGCCATCACAACCGCACTTGCCACCGCACCTGAGATTGCCACGGCAACAGCGCCCACCGTGCGCCTTGCGAACCCCCAAACGCCACCACAGACAGTGGTACCGGACCCTGTGGCGCAGGTTGTGTCCCG
>JANMFA010000009.1:0-1735 GCA_031377545.1 Hyphomicrobiales bacterium
TCCACCAGCGACTTCGCGGCGTCTTTCAGTCCCATGGCCTCGATGGCGGAGGAGGGCGGGCCAACAAAGATGATGCCCGCCTCGGCGCAGTCCGCCGCGAAGCCCGTGTTCTCCGACAGGAATCCGTAGCCCGGATGCACGCAGGCCGCATTCGCCTTCTTCGCGACCTCCAGGATCACATCGCCGCGCAGGTAGCTCTCGCGCGCAGGGGCGGGACCGATGCAATAGGCCTCGTCCGCCATCGCGACATGCGGCGCTTTTGCATCCGCCTCAGAATAAACCGCAATCGTGCGCATGCCCAATCGTTTCGCCGTGCGGATCACACGGCAGGCGATCTCGCCCCGGTTGGCGATGAGAACAGAGTCGAGCTTCATTTAGGACAGTCTCCCTGACCTGTTTCTAGCGTGGGACTTCCAGCTTGTCATGGCCGCTTGCGCCCACTCTGTCATCCCCGGCGAGCGAAGCGAGGGAAGGGGATCCAGAGCAGCGGTCGAGCCTGGTTCGGCACCGCAAGACTGGATCCCATTCCCCTCCGCTGCGCTCCGGCCGGGGATGACAAATGCCACGGGGTAGAATGTAGCAGCCCAATCCGTCTTGCCCAGCCTTGCGTTCACGGCGCAGGAAACAGCGCGTCGCTTTTGCCTGTCAGGCGATAGACCAGCAGGCCAAGCCACTCCCGCAGCGCCACCTCGGTCCGCCGCAACCCGTCGGACACGGAGGAGAATCCGCGCGTCTGGTCCTGCCAGCCCGCCGTGCGGAAATCGACGGGATAGGCCGTGACCTCCCAGCCTGCCTGGCGGAAGATGCCGACCGAGCGCGGCATGTGCCAGGCCGAGGTGACGAGCAGCCAGGTTTCGCCGGATTTCGGCTGCACAAGCGGCTTCGACAGCACGGCGTTTTCAAAGGTGTTGACCGAGCGGCTCTCGATGATCACGCGGTCTGCGGCCAGACCCAGCGTGCCGAGTTGCTCTTTCAGCACCACGCCCTCCGGCCTGGGCGCGTTGGAGTAAGCGCCGGCACCACCTGTGAAGAGCACGCGCGCTTGTGGGTATCGCCGCGCCAGATCGGCCATTGCCACCACGCGCTCGCCCGCGTCGTTCAGCGCCATCGGTCCATGCGCCAGCGTCTGCCGCTCCTGCACGGTGCCGCCCAGCACGATGATGCCATCCACACGCTTGCCCGCGAGATCGGGCACGGGAAAGCGCATTTCCAGCGGCAGGATCAGCCAGTTCGCCACTGGCGTGAGTCCAAGGACGAGCAGAATGCTGAGTCCCAGCGCCGCCAGCCAACGCCCCAGGCGCAGAAAACGCGTCCAGCACAGGCCAATTCCGACGAGCGAGAGCACAACAAAAAGGTTTGAGGGCTCCACCAGAAACCAGCCGATTTTTGAAACATGGTAAAACAGGCAGGGGCTCCAATCGTTAATTTCGGACGGTTGACGCAGCGTTAGCGCCGAATCCCGACACGCCTGTGAACAATGCCACAGTTCGTTCATCTCTTGCGAGCGGGTAGAACGGTTGCGAAGCCGTTGTTGCGTATCGGTTTTTCGCAAATCCGGCGGATTTGAATGAAACCACAGGGTGAATCAACCGTTCCGCCAATCCCCCGGAAAAGGGGCCAAACATCTGAAAAGTCGACTTAAATTGATTCGCCGACCTTGGGGATAACGCAACATCTCGCAGGCAGTATGCCCGTGTTTCCGAGATCACGTTAACGATCGGACAGCAGGACGCTT
>JANMFA010000108.1:0-1632 GCA_031377545.1 Hyphomicrobiales bacterium
GCCTTGCCCACCGGCACTGCCACCGAGATCGCCATGCAGCGCTCGCCTGCTGCGCCGTAACCCGCGCCGATCAGCGCATCCACCGCCTGATCCATGTCGGCATCCGGCATGATGATCATGTGGTTCTTGGCGCCGCCGAACGCCTGCACGCGCTTGCCGTTGGCGCAGCCGCGGCCATAGATGTACTCGCCGATGGGCGTGGAGCCCACAAAGCCGATGGCCATGATATCCGGGTCGTCGATGATCGCATCGACCGATTCCTTGTCACCGTTGACGACATTGAGGATGCCTGGTGGCAGACCCGCCTCGATCATCAGTTCGGCCAGCTTCATCGGCACGCCGGGGTCACGCTCCGAGGGCTTGAGGATGAAGGCGTTGCCGCAGGCGATGGCGGGCCCCATTTTCCACAGCGGGATCATGGCGGGAAAGTTGAACGGCGTGATGCCGGCGACGACACCCAGCGGCTGGCGCATGGAATAGAGATCGATGCCCGGCCCGGCACCATCCGTGAACTCTCCTTTCAGCATCTGGGGCGCGCCAAGGCAGACCTCGATCACCTCGACGCCGCGCTGGATATCGCCCTTGGCATCAGGGATGGTCTTGCCATGCTCTCGCGCCAGGATATCGGCCAGTTCGTCGTTGTTCTTCGCGATCAGATCAAGAAACTTCATCAGCACGCGGGCACGGCGCTGTGGGTTGGTGGCAGCCCATGCGGGCTGGGCTGCTTTCGCATTGGCGACGGCGGCGGTCATCTCTGCCTTGGACGCCAATGCAACCTTGCCGCGCAGCGTGCCATCCATGGGCTGCCACACATCCGCCGTGCGTCCCGAAGTTCCGGGCACATGCTTGCCCCCGATGAAGTGGCCATAGTGAATCATGATCGTTTCCTCTCGCTTGTTGATGGTTATGGGATGTCCTGGCGTCAAAGCCACCGGGATGATGTTGCCCGCAGGGCGTCCTGCGCCTCGCGCCAGAGCGTTTCGGTGATGGCGGAAGCGGATCCGGACCTCGCCAGTTTCACGCTCTGGCCTGCCCAGAGCGACAGTTCCTCGCAGGAGCCCGCCTTGGCGGCTGCGGCGCGCAGTTCCTGCGTCAGCGCGTTTTGGATCGGATAGGGTGGAATTTCGCTTTCGGACGCCCCCATCTCGCGCATGAACTGGTTCTCGATGCCGCGCGCGTACTTGCCGGAAAACACCCGCGTCAGGCGCGTGGCGTCGTCGCTCACACCCGCAATCGCCGCCCGCCACGGTGCACTTGTCGTCGCCTCATCCGCCAGCAGATAGGCCGTGCCAACCTGCGCCGCAGCAGCCCCCATGGCCAATGCCGCTGCAACAGCCTTGCCATCGGTAATGCCACCCGCCGCCACAACCGGGAGATCCACGGCCTCGCGGATGGTGCTGACCAGCGACAGCGTGCCGATCTGGCTTTCGCTGACATCCTTCAGGAACGTGCCGCGGTGACCCCCCGCTTCTAAGCCCTGTGCGCAGATGGCGTCCGCACCAACCTCGGCCCAGGCCTTTGCTTCGGCGGCCGTGGTGGCGGTGCCCATGACCCAGGTGCCGCGTGTCTGAAGCGCTGCTACCTGCTCCTGCGTCAGAATGCCAAAGGTAAAGGATGCAGCGGGTGGAGCGG
>JANMFA010000111.1:0-14812 GCA_031377545.1 Hyphomicrobiales bacterium
TGCACATCATCAATTTCGCCCATGGCGCGATGCTGACGGCAGCGATGTTTGCTGTTTTTGTTTTCCATGCCTGGTTCAGGATTGACCCCTATCTTGCTGTTTTCATTCTGATTCCGCTGTTTTTTGCCATTGGCTATGCGCTCCAGCGCTTCGTGATCGCCAAGGCGAGCCACGGCGACGACAGCAACATTCTGCTGGTGACGCTGGGCCTCTCCATCATCATCGAGAATGGCCTGCTTATGGGCTTCAAGTCCGACACGCGGTCCATTGACGTGCCTTACGGATTCTCGGTGATCGAGGTCGGCAATCTCTTTCTCTCGACGCCAAAGGTCGTCGCATTTGTCGTAGCCTTCATCGTTGCAGGATTGCTGGGCTTGCTGTTGGCGAAAACCGACACCGGAAAGGCTATCCGCGCCGTTGCGAAGGAGCGAACGGGCGCGGCGCTCTCGGGCATCAACGTCGACCATGTGTTCGCGGTCACATTCGGATTGGGCGCGGCCTGTCTGGCGATTGCGGCCTGCTTGCTGATGCCAACCTTTCTGGTCAACCCCCGCGTTGGCCAGGCCTTCGTGCTCGTCGCCTTCACCATTGTTGTGCTTGGCGGCATGGGCTCGATTCCCGGTGCCCTGTTTGGTGGGCTGATCATCGGTGTGGTCGAAAGCCTTTCGGGCCTATATTTCGGAGAAAGCCTTGGCCAGATCGGCATCTTTCTCATCTTCATCCTCGTTCTGCTGTTTCGGCCGACCGGCCTTTTCGGGGCGCGGGCATGAAGGACAAGACACTCTATCTGATCGCCGCAGTGACTGTGGTGCTGGCCGTCCTTCCGCTCGGCGTCACGTCCAACGTCGTCTTGAACTTCCTCGCCTTCGCAATGATCATCACGCTGGCGGCGCAGGGTTGGAATGTCCTGGGCGGCTTTGGCGGGCAATTTTCGTTTGGCCATGCAGCATTCTTCGGCATGGGCGCTTACGGCATGGCGCTGTTGCAGGTGCGCTTCGGGGTAAATGCCTGGCTGGCGATGCCGCTTGCCATCGCGCTGGGAGCAGCCGTGGGTTTCTGCATCGGGTTCCTCAGCTTCCGGGCCCGGTTGCGCGGTTCCTATTTTGCCCTGGTGACGCTGGCGTTCGCCGAGGTGTTCCGGATTTCCGCCAATGCCTGGAGCTTCACGGGTGGCGCGGCTGGCGTGCTGGTGCCGCTGAAACTCGATCCCGTAGCACTGCAATTCGCGGACAAGCGGGTGGCCTACTGGTTTGCTCTTGCCATGGTCGCCGGAGTCCTCGTGATCACGCACAAACTCGCGGGGTCGCGGTTTGGTGCGCAACTCGTGGCAGTGCGCGAGAACGAGGATGCCGCGCGGGCGCTCGGTGTTGACACGCTGGCGGTCAAGCTGAAGGCGATCACGCTGTCGGGTGCCATCACGGCTGCCGCCGGTTGCCTTTACACGCAGAAATTCCTCTACCTCGACGCGACGATTGCCTTCGGCCCCTGGATCTCGGTGGAAGCATTGCTCGCCCCGATCATCGGCGGCATTGGTACCGTCTTTGGCCCGCTGCTCGGGGCGCTGCTGCTGCTTGGCCTGGGCGAGATCACCAAAACGCTGTTCGCCAACCTGTTCGGTGGCGCATGGCCTGGCGCTGATCTCGTCGTTTTCGGCATCTTGTTGATCGTCTGCGTGGCCTTTGCGCCACGCGGCCTGCTGGGTCTTTTGACGCGCTTGCGCCGGAGCCCGGCATGAGCGCCTTGCTCGAGGTCAGAAGCATCACCAAGCGCTTTGGCGGTCTGACGGCTGTCGATGATGCCTCCCTTGTGGTGGAGCGCGGCTCCATCACGGGACTGATCGGCCCCAACGGCGCGGGAAAGACCACGCTCTTTGCTGTGATCGCCGGCTTCGAGATGCCGACGGCGGGCGAGGTCGCCTTCGAGGGCGAGGCCATCACGGCGCTGCCGACGCACAAGCGGGCCATCCGGGGGATCGCGAGGACATTTCAGATCGTGCAGCCTTTCGCGGGACTGACCGTGCGCGAGAACATCGCGGTGGGTGCGCATCTGCGCCACGCCGGACGGGCGGAGGCGCTGGCGATGGCCGATGCAGTGGGCCAGGCGGTTGGCCTTGGGCCGCTGCTTGACCGTTCCGCCAGTGCCCTGACGGTCGGTGGCCGCAAGCGGCTGGAACTCGCCCGCGCGCTGGCAACGCAGCCGAAACTGTTGCTCCTCGACGAAGTGCTTGCGGGGCTCAACCCTTCCGAAATCCGTGACATGATTCCTGTCGTGCGCCAGATCCGCGACAGCGGGGTGACCATCTTGATCGTCGAACACGTCATGCAGGCCGTCATGAGCCTGTGCGACACAGTTTATGTCCTGGCGCAGGGACGCATCATTGCGGCGGGAACGCCCGGCAAGGTCGCCCGCGATCCGGCCGTCGTGGAAGCCTATCTCGGCCATGGCGCAGCGAGCCGCATGCAGGCCCATGGGTTCGCCGACAGGGATGCCTCCCATGCTTGAGGTGAAGGATCTCGTCACGGGCTATGACGGAGTACCGATCCTGCGTGGTGTCTCACTCACGGTTGCTGCGGGAGAAGTGGTCGCGGTTCTGGGTGCAAATGGCGTGGGCAAAACCACGTTGAACCGCGCCATTTCCGGTTTGAATGCGGTCATGTCGGGCCGCATCGCTTTCGAGGGGGAAACCGTATCAGGTCTGACACCTCCGCAGATCGTGGAGCGCGGACTGATCCACGTGCCCGAGGGCCGTAAGATTTTCCCCAACATGAGCGTCCGGGAGAATCTGGAGCTTGGCTCCTACAGGCGTGGCAAGCCCAATCGGGCGCGCAATCTGCAACGGATCTTCGCGATCTTTCCGAGGCTGCTCGAGCGCACCAACCAGTTCGCAGGTACGCTGTCGGGCGGTGAACAGCAGATGTTGGCCATTGGCCGCGGCCTCATGGCCGAACCGAAGCTGCTGATCCTCGACGAGCCGTCGCTCGGTCTTTCGCCCTTGCTGGTGGAGGAGCTTTTCACGCTCATTGCCCGCATCGCCGGGGAGGGCCTTGCCGTCATGCTGGTCGAGCAGAATGTGGTGCAATCGCTCGATCTCGCATCCCGTGCCTATGTGCTGGAAAACGGTGCGGTCGCGATGCAGGGGCCAGCCGCCGACCTCAAGCGTGATCCCGCGCTTGCGAAAACCTATCTGGGGATGTGAGCCATGGCGATTGTAACCCCCGGCGTTGTGCCCGCCTCGATCCTGGTCACCAACCGTCAGCCAAAATGGCTCAGGCAATGGGCGGCCTTCGCCCGCTCCACACAGTTCGACGACCTGCCCGAACAGGTGGTGGACCGCGCGCGGCTCGTGATGCTTGACAGTCTCGGCGCGATCATTGCGGGCCGTGCCGAACCCGAGATGGGACGGGCGATGAAACGTCTGGCCAAAACGGCCAAGGCGCGGAAATCCGGATCACCGCTGCTCACGGCTTTTGCCGGCGGCACGGCGGGCACGATGCTGGAGATCGACGAGGGCAATCAGTATGCGCGCGGCCATCCCGGCATCCATGTCGTTCCCGCTGTCATGGCAGTGGCCGAGGGCAGGGTGGTTTCGGGCCGTGACGCCATTCTTGCTTTGGTTCTGGGTTATGAGATCGGCGCTCGCATCGGTATCGCATCGAAACTGCGTGTAACCATGCATCCGCATGGCACCTGGGGTACAGTGGGCGCCGCGCTGGCTGTTGCGAAACTGGGCAAGGCTTCAGCCGGGGATTTTGCGTCGGTCATCAATGTCGCGTCTTCGCTGGGGCTTACAACCAGCCGCCGGACGATGCTGGAGGGAGCCACAATCCGCAACACCTATGCCGGGTTCTCCAACATGCTGGGAATGATGGCCTGGGATCTCGTGAAGGCGGGCTTCACGGGCGAGGCCGATGGTGTCGCTTCTGTCTATGGCGGCATCGCGGCGGACGACTGGCGACCCGACGAGATGACCCACGAACTGGGCGCACGCTGGGAAATCGCACGCAACTATTTCAAGCGCCACGCAGCCTGTCGCTACAACCACGGCGCGCTGGATGCGCTGGCGGAAATCGCCGCGCAGGCCGGAGGGCGTATCAATCCGGCGAGTGTCGAGAGCGTCACGGTCGAAACCTATGTCTGGGCTGCACAGCTCGATCATCCAAGGCCGCAGAACATGCTGGCCGCGAAGTTTTCGATGCCATTTTCCATTGCGACCGCCATTGTGCATGGCCAGGCAGATCTCGCGGCGTTTCGTGATCACGCCCGTGCCAATCCGGCGGTCATGGCCCTTGCCGCGAAAGTGATGGTCAATGAAGATCCTGCCCTGACCACAAAGCTTCCAGGCCTGCGACCGGCGCGGGTACGCTTGGTGCTGAAAGGCGGTCAGACGTTCGAGGCCATGGCGCAAACGAACAAGGGCGACACAGAAGACCCCTATTCAAGCGCCGACGTTGTCGCAAAGTTCCACGAAGTCGCCGCCCCCCACATTGGCGGCGAGAAAGCGGAGACTGTTGTCCACGCCTGCCTTGCGCTGGACGTAGCTCCCTCCTTGCGTGCCATCACCGACCTTTGCGAGATTTCATGACATTTTCCCTGAGATCCCGCCTTTCCCGCAAGCCCATTCTGCTCGCACCCGGGATCTATGATCCACTCACAGCCTCGCTTGCGACCGACGCAGGGTTTGAAGCGCTCTATCTTTCGGGCGCTTCCATTGCCTACACGCGGCTGGGGAGACCCGATATCGGACTGGTCACGATGAGCGAGGTGGTCGACACCATCACGCTCATTCGCGACCGTGTGCCGACATCGCTGATCGTCGATGCCGACAACGGTTATGGCAATGCGCTCAACATGCAGCGCACGATGCGTTTGTTCGAGCGGGCAGGCGCCAGTGCGCTCCAGATCGAAGATCAGAGCTATCCCAAACGTTGCGGGCATCTGGCGGAAAAGCGGCTTATCCCCGGTGCCGACATGGCTGGCAAGATCCGCGCGGCTGTCGATGCACGGGCCAGCGCGGAAACGCTGATCATTGCGCGAACGGATGCCGTCGCCGTCGAAGGCTTCCAGGCAGCGATCGACCGCGCGGGCCTGTACGCCGAGGCCGGGGCCGATGCCCTGTTCGTCGAAGCGCCCGGCTCCGTGCAGGAACTGTCGGCCATCGTGAAGGCGCTGGGCGACGGCCTGCCGCTGATGGCCAACATGGTGGAGGGCGGCAAGACACCGTTGCAAAGCGCGGCTGAACTGGAGGCCATCGGCTTCTCGCTCGTCATCTTTCCCGGCGGCATCGTGCGCGCCATCGCCCGTGCAGCGCAGGATTTCTATGGAACACTGAAACGCGACGGCACGACGGCCGCATTCCGCAACCGGATGTTTGGATTTGACGACCTCAACGCCGTCATCGGCACGCCGGAATTGCTGGCGGAAGGCAAGCGGTATGAGGCCGAGCAATCATGACAACACTTGATCCTGTGACGTTCTCCATCCTCACGGGCCGTCTCGAGCAGATCGCGGACGAGATGGATGCGACGCTCTACCGTTCAGCTTTCAACCCGATCATTGCGGAAGCACGCGACGCCTGCCATGGCCTTTACCACGCCGAGACAGGGGCAACCCTTGTGCAGGGCGCAAAGGGCCTGCCGATCTTCGTCGGCGCGATGGCATTTGCGGTGAAAGCCGTGATCGACAAGGTGGCCGAGCACGGGGGGGCGGAGGAAGGCGATACCTTCATCTTCAACGATCCCTATGCGGGCGGCACCCATCTCAATGACTTCCGCCTCGTGCGTCCGCTCATGCGCCAGGGCAAGATTTTTGCGTGGCTCGCTTCCGTCGGCCATTGGCTCGATATTGGCGGCAATGTTCCTGGCGGGTACAATCCGCAGGCGACAGAAAGCTTTCAGGAAGGCGTGCTGATCCCCCCGGTCAAGCTGTTCCGTAAAGGCGTTCTGCAGCAGGATATCGTCGATATCCTGCAAGCCAACACCCGCGTTCCGCGCTCCAACTGGGGCGATCTCAACGGGCAGCTCAATGCGCTCGATCTGGGCGAGCGACGCTTCCACGCACTGATCGATGACTATGGCGATGCCGTCGTGACAGCGGCGCTCGATGCGGCGTCGAAGCGTGCAGAAGCCTTGATGCGGCAGGAAATCACCGCATTGCCGGACGGCGTCTATTCCTTCGAGGACTATCTCGACAACGACGGCATCGTCGATGAGCGCCTGACGATCTCGCTCGATCTCACCATTGCTGGTGATGCGATGACGCTGGATTTCTCGCGCTCCTCGCCGCCCTGCAAGGGCCCTGTCAACATTGCGCGGTCCACGGCAGTCGCCTGCTGCTATGTGGCACTCAAGCACATGTTCACCGGCGTTCCCGCCAATGCCGGCGTATTGAACCCGATCACATTCAACATTCCTGGGACGACGTTTCTGGGCGTCACAGCGCCACGACCGGTTGCGGGTTATACCGAAACCATCCTGCGCATGATTGGTGTGATCTTCGGGGCGCTGGCCAAGGCGGATCCGGCACGCGCAACGGCAGCCCCCTTCGGCACCATCAACGCACTCTCGATCGCGGGGCACCGCGCCAATGGCGAACGCTGGGTGATGTTCTCGTTCTTCGGCGGCGGCCTTGGCGGCAATCCCCAATCGGACGGCCTGAACCATGCCAACAATCCCATCTCTACCGCCACGATCCCCCCGGCGGAGGTGATCGAAGCGTCCTATCCTGTCATGTTCACGCAATGGGCACTGCGCCCCGACAGCGCCGGAGCGGGCGAGCATCGCGGCGGATTGGGAGCGATCTATGAGATCGAGGTTCTCTCGCCTGGCGGTGCCGATGTGTCGCTGTTGGGTGAGCGTGGCCGTTTCGCGCCCTTCGGCGTCAATGGCGGTACATCAGCCGCCCTGAACCGCTTCCGGTGGCAGAGTGAGGAAGGCTGGCAAGAGCCGCCCATGGCCTCGAAGATCACGGGCGTCAAGCTGAAGCAGGGCCAGTGCCTGAGGCTGGAAACGCCGGGCGGCGGCGGCTGGGGCGATCCGGCGGAGCGCACGCCGGACGCGATATCGCGTGATGAAGCGCAGGGCTTCGTCGCGATGGCATCCGCAGCTGAGCGTGACGACAGCAAGGGGATGCAGACGAGGCTATCCACCTCTACCGACCATCCTGCGGGCTTCCCTTCGCTTCGCTCCGGCCGGGAATGACACGATGAGCAAGTTTTCCACCATTGTTGGCGTCGATGTCGGCGGAACCTTCACTGACCTGGCGTTTTTCGACGAAGCGACACGCCAGTTCAGCACCGCGAAAGTTCCGTCAAACCGGGGGGATGAAGCCGTCGGATTCATCGAGGGCTTGAAAAGCCTTGGCCCGCTGGCGTCGCTCGGCTCGATCGTTCATGGCACCACAGTCGGCACCAATGCTTTGCTGGAGCGCAAGGGTGCCAGAATCGGCATCATCACAACACCCGGGTTTCGCGATGCCCTTGAAATGCGTCGGCGGGACCGTCCCAACACCTGGGGTTTGTGGGGGGATTTCACTCCCATCGCGACCCGTGAGTTCCGTCTGGAAGTGCCGGAGCGCACGCTGGCGGACGGGACGATCCGCCAGGCCGTTGACGTCGATGCCGTGCGCAGTGCCTGTCTGGAGTTGCTGGCGAAAGGTGCGGAAGCCCTCGCCATCGTGTTCATCAATTCCTATGCAAATCCGGCCAATGAGCGCGCCGCCTATGACGCGGCGAAAGCCATCTGGCCCAATCCGCACATCGCGCATTCCGCCCAGATCCTGCCGGAATTCCGCGAGTTCGAGCGGACGTCGACCGTAGCGTTGAACGCCTATCTCCAGCCGGTGGTGGCAAGCTATCTCGGCAAGCTCGAACAGGGACTGAAGGCAGAGGCTTTTCCCGGCGCGTTTCACATCGTGCAATCCAATGGCGGCATCATGTCGACTGCGCTTGCCCGCAAGTTTCCTGTGCGCACGGCGCTCTCGGGTCCGGCGGCGGGTGTCATCGCTGCAGCGGCGATCGCGAAAGCAGCGGGCTATCCCGACATCATCACGGCGGATCTTGGCGGTACCTCCTTCGACGTTTCGGTCGTGGCCAATGGCGAAGCGGCACTTGCGGCGCAGACCACGATCGATTTCGGCCTTGTCGTGCGCACGCCGATGATCGAGATCACCACGATTGGCGCGGGCGGCGGATCCATCGCGCATGTTGATGCCAGCGGCTTCCTCGCCGTTGGACCCGAAAGCGCCGGCTCGCGTCCGGGGCCAGTCGCCTATGCGCAGGGCAGCATGCGCCCCACGCTCACGGATGCCAATATCGTGCTGGGACGCATCAACGCGGATAAGCCCATCGGCGGCAAGCTGAAACGGCTGGATGTCGAGGCAGCGCGCCAAGCGATCCTTGATCAGATCGGCCAGCCTCTTGGGCTGAGTGCCGAAGCGGCAGCAGAAGCCATCATCCGCGTGGCCAATGCAAAAATGGCGGGCGCAATCCGGCTTGTCTCGGTCGAGCGAGGCTATGATCCTGCGAAGTTCACCGCCGTGCCATTTGGCGGTGGCGGGGCACTGCATGTCGGGGCACTGCTTGCCGAGGTTGGTCTCAAGTCGGCGCTGGTGCCGCGCTACCCCGGCATCACCTCGGCGCTGGGCTGCATCATTGCCGACGCGCGCCACGATCAGGTCAGCACGCTGAACCTGATGCTTGATGGTCTCGATGGAGCGGCTCTGTCGAGCCGCATGGCCGTGGCGGGTCGCGAGGCCCATGCGGTGGTCGAGGGTTCCGGGCTCACGGTGGAGCGGATTGACGTGCTGTATCAGCTCGACATGCACTATCAGGGACAGACGCACACCGTGGCGGTGCCGCTGGCAGTGCAGTCCGTTGGCGATGTCTCGGAACGTTCTGTTCGTGCTGCCTTCGAGCTGGCCTATGCCAAGGCCTTTTCCCGTTTGCTCCCGGGGATTCCCGTCCGCATTGTCAACCTGCGGACGGCTGCAGTGGGTCGCCGCCCCGCCTTTGACATGGCGGCACTTGCCCCCGGTTCCTCCGCCAACATCGGCAAGGCCTTTGTTGGCAGGCGCAATGTATGGTTCGATGGTGGCTGGCATGACGCCGGGATCTGGGACAGGCTGGCGCTGCCGGTCGGGGCGGTGGTCAAGGGCCCCGCAATCCTGGAACAGGGCGATGCAACCACTGTTCTCGATCCCGGTCTTGCGGCCGGGGTCGACCGGTTTGGCAACCTGATCGTGGAGCGGATATGATGGCGTCTGACACTCTTGATCCGAAGACCACCGCTCTCCTGCTCCTCGATTTGCAGAATGATTTCATCCACCCCGACGGTGCGTATGGCCGGGCCGGTCAATCCGCGCCCGAGATTGCAGCACTTCCGGCGCGCATTCGTCCGCTCATGGATGTGCTGCGGGCCAGAGGCGGGATTGTGATCGCCACTCAGTTCACCCTGGTGCCTGGCAGGGATGGCGAGCCGATGATTTCGCCACATCTGAAACAGCTCAGACCTTTCCTCGGGAAAGGCGACTTCGCACCGGGTTCCTGGGGCAACGCCACGGTGGATGCATTGCAGCCCGTGGATGTCGCGGTGGAAAAAGTGGCCTATTCCGCCTTCTACATGAGCCGCCTTGAGTGGGTGATCCGCAAGCTTGGCGTCACGCGGTTGCTGGCTGCAGGCATCGTCACGAATGGCGGCGTCGCCTCCACTGTACGCGAAGCCCATGTGCGCGACATCAATACCATCGTGCTGGAGGACGGATGCGCAGCCTTCTCGCCGGAAACACATCGCACTGCGATTGACACGTTGCGACCCGTTGGGCGCGTCGCCAGCATTGCGGACATGATCGGGGAGATCGTGTCCGCATGACACCAAAGGATTCAGCGCCGCGCACGCTGTTCGACAAGCTCTGGGACAGCCATGTCATCACGATGCGCGAAGACGGCGAAGCCTTGCTGTGGGTCGACCGCCATTTCGTGCACGAGGGTTCGCATCACGCTTTCCGCAAGCTCGATGAAAAGGCGCGCGGCGTCGCAGAACCCTCGCTGACCTTCGGGGTAGCGGATCACTATGTGCCGACGCGGGGAAGGCCGGTCATCGCAGATCCCGAGATTGGCCAGATGGTCGAGCGCCTGAAGCGCAACACCACGAAGCATGGCATTCGCCTTTTTGGCCTTGATGATCCCGCGCAAGGAATTGTGCATGTTGTCGGGCCAGAGCAGGGGCTGACCTTGCCGGGATTGCTGATTGTCTGCGGTGACAGCCACACATCAACCCATGGCGCGCTTGGAGCTTTCGCCTTCGGCATCGGGGCCTCCGAGGTGGCGCATGTGCTGATGACGCAGACTTTGTGGCAGCGCAAACCGAAGCGGATGCGCATTCTCGTCGATGGAACTCTCGGCGCGCATATCACCGCGAAGGATCTGGCGCTTCATGTCATCGCGACGATTGGTGCTGACGGAGCACGCGGGCATGCGCTGGAATACGCTGGCGAAGCCATCGCCAACCTGTCGATCGAGGGACGGCTGACACTCTGCAACATGTCCATCGAGGCTGGCGCGCGCTGCGCGATGGTCAGTCCTGATGCGGCGACAATCGCCTATCTCGAGGGACGACCATATGCTCCGAAGGGAGAGGTGATGGAGGCGGCCATTGTCGCCTGGCTGGCGCTCGCCTCTGACCCTGACGCTGTCTTCGACCGGGAATTGCGGATGAATGCCGCCGACGTGGCCCCCACCATCACCTGGGGCGTCAGCCCCGAAGACTCGCTTCCGATCACTGCAAGCGTTCCTTCGCCGGAAGGTTCGACGCAGCGCCAGAAGTATCTCATGGAGGCGCTGGCTTACATGGGGCTCGAGGCGGGCAGGGCACTGGTGGGCATTCCCGTCGACCGTGTTTTCATCGGCTCCTGCACCAATGCCCGCATCGAGGACCTGCGCGCGGCAGCGTCTGTGCTCAAGGGCCGCAAGGCGCGGGTCCCAGGCCTCGTTTCGCCTGGCTCCAGTGCAGTCAAGCGCATGGCGGAAGCTGAGGGGCTGGACAGGATTTTCACCGATGCTGGTCTGACATTTGCAGATTCCGGCTGTTCCATGTGCGTTGGCATGAACGGTGATCTGGCGGCGTCCGGCGAACGTGTGGCCTCGACGACCAACCGCAATTTTCGCGGACGGCAGGGCGTGGGCGCCCGCACGCATCTGATGTCCCCCGCCATGGTGGCTGCGGCCGCTGTCACGGGATGTCTGACAGACGTGCGCGCGCTTCTGCTGGTGGAGGGCTGAGCAATGGTGCCTTTCACGACGCTGAATGCCCTGGCCTGTCCGCTTGGTCTCGAGAATGTCGATACGGATCAGCTGATTCCGGCGCGCTTCATGAGTCGCCCACGAGACGCCGGATATGGCGGGTTCCTGCTGCACGACCAGCGGGTTGGGCCGGATGGCGCATCCAGGGGTTCGATCCTTGACAACAAAGCCTACGCGGGTGCCGCGATCATGGTGGCACGGCGGAATTTCGGCACCGGCTCGTCACGGGAAGCCGCGGTCTATGCGCTGTGGGATTTCGGCATCCGCTGTGTAATCGCGCCGTCCTTCGGTGACATCTTCGCATCGAACGCCGTAAAGAATGGGCTTTTGCCTGCACAGGTCAGCGAGGTGGCTGCGGACGCGATTCTTGAGTGGCTTGCGGCAGCTTCAGGGCGCATGATCACGGTTGATCTTCAGGCTTGCAGTGTCGTTTGCGGCAACCGGAGCTATCCGTTCGTGATCGATCCTGTCCGCCGGTTGCAGTTGCTGAACGGCTGGGACGATCTTGATCTCACGCTTCAACACGAGGCTGCTATCAAACGGTATGGCGAGAATCGCCGACGCGAACACGCCTGGGTTGTTCCGGCAGTCAGTTGACGCCGAACTTCTGGCCGGCGCGCAGGAAGCGCAAGGGGTCGGTCGCTTCGCCGTCAATGCGCGTTTCATAATGCAGGTGCGGGCCCGTCGAACGCCCGGTTGAGCCAACGCGACCGATGATCGAGCCCTTCTGCACTGTTTCGCCGACATCGACGTCGAGTACGGACATATGCGCATAGCGGCTGGTCAGCCCATTGCCATGATCCACCTCGACCATATTGCCATAGCCGCCGACGTAGCCTGACTCGACGACCTTTCCGGCAGCCGTAGCCCTTACAGGTGTGCCAGATGGGGCGCGGAAGTCGATGCCGGTGTGCATGGCCATGCCGCGCGTGAAAGGATCGCTGCGGGCACCAAAGCCGCTCGTGGTTTCAAAGTCTGCAGGCATGGGGCGTGCGATCGGTAATGTGTTGACCACCTTGCGCATCCGTTCGGTCTGCTGCACGGCGAATTGCACCTGCACGAGCTTCTGTTCGAAAGGGCCCGCATTCTTGGCCGCAGCAACCGGGACGAGCGGCCCGCCCTGCGCGGCACCCTTGCCTGCTGGAACAAAGCGCGAGGCGTCCAGGCCGGTCTCTGCGAAAATGGCTGAAATCCGCTGGGCATTGCTTCGCGCCACACGGTCAAGATGTTCAAGTGCCCGTACCTGCTGGCGCTCCATGCGGTCTGCTGCATCCCGCGCCGCTACAATGGCGATGGTCGCTGGTGCATCCATGAGACTGGATGGGCCGAGGCTCGCCTGAGGTCCGCCAACAGCGCGCGGATCTCGTGCGGGCAGCCCGCGCAACTCGAAGGCGTCTTGTGCCGGCGACGGACGCGTATCAGTCGGTGCAAAGGCGCGGGCCGTTCCGGTGGTGACAGGGTCGGTTGCCCGTCCGCCTGGCTTTGCAGCGGTCTGCGGAGACCCAACGGGACGCTGGCCGGCAAAAATGGGCTGGTCTGCAAGGGACGCCACCAATGTCTGGCGCGTTTCAAGCTGGGCCTGGCGCGAAAGCAGTTCGTGCAGCTTGCCCTCCAGGGAATTCTGGTCGAGCAGTTGGCGCGATGTCACCTTGTCGATCTGGTTGCGCAAAGCAGCGAGGCGATCCTCGTAGGCATACTGCATTTCGGTCTGCTGGTTCATCAGCTTGGCCAGCATTTCGTCACGGAAGACCAGATAGAGCGTGGCGGTGAGATACCAGCCGAGCAGTGCTGTTGCGAGGACACCGCCAACGGTGGCGAGCCATGGACGGATGCTGATGATCCGTGGTGTCGGTCCCGATCCGATCACGAGGGAAAAGGGACTTGTTGTATTGACGAAAGGCGAAGCAACTAACGGACGTGACGCCATGACTGAACCCGTACGCGACACAAACAGCGCGTGATCAGTCATTTAGACACCGTTAGGGTTAATATTTCGCAAAAACAACCCAGAGTTGTGACGATTTTGTGACCGATTTGAGTGTCATCGACGTGCTGCAGGTCATGAGGGTCACCAAACAGCGCGAAAGCGTCAGGTCGTCGGCTTCAGCGAGGGCAGGGCCGCTTCGATGGCGGCACGCCGAGGCTCGAGCCACTCCGGAAGCATCAGCGTCTCACCAAGCCTGTCCTGCGGCTCATCCACGGCAAAGCCCGGAGAATCGGTTGCGATCTCGAACAAAGTGCCGCCGGGCTCGCGGAAATAAACCGAGCGGAAGTAGTTCCGGTCGACTTGCTCCGTCACTTGCAGTCCTCGTACTGAAAGCGAATGCACCATGGCGGCCTGCGCGGCATCGTCTGCTGCGCGGTAGGCCACGTGATGTACCGTGCCCGCACCCGAGTGGTGGCGGGAATTGGTGCTGGCGTCCCGCACGTCGATTGTTGCGGCCAGGCCGGGTCTGCCGGTGGACCAGCGTGTGGTCCCGCCCTCCGTCGCGCCTTCTTGATATCCCATCACACTCAGAACCGCGCCGGTCGCGTCCGGTCGCGCTGACCAGATCGTGATCCCGGCAAAGCCGCGGATGGCATGTTCGGCGGGAACGTCACCATTCGCCCAACCGGGACGATCAGTCATTGCAGATTGCGCCACAAGTTCCAGTGTCATGCCATCGGGATCACGGAACGCGATCACGGTTTCACCAAAGCGTTGTACCGGCATGTCATGGGGCACGTTCCGATCCGCCAGACGGCCCAGCCAGTATGAGACGCTGGCGTCTGGAATGGCGAAGGCCGTACCAGACGCTTCACCAGCACCGCGCTGCCCTGGGCGTACGCCTGCCCATGGGAAGAATGTAAGGATGGTACCCGGCGAGCCCTGCTCGTCTCCATAGTACAGATGGTAGGTGCCAGGATCGTCGAAATTCACCGTCTTCTTGACCATCCGCAGGCCAAGCGCCTTGGTGTAGAATGCGACGTTGCGTGCGGGATCGCCCGAGATGGCGGTGATGTGGTGAAGGCCGGATGTCGTGGACATGGCGTCTCCTGACTGTGTGGTTTGATCCTATCAGTGAGGCCTATGTGCGTGAACGACGCGGAGCATTAAAGGCCGGCAATTTTGATTTGCAGTTTCGCAAGGCATGCAATGTCCCGTCCTTGAGAACTCACTCCGCCAGAGCCAGCCATTCTTCTTCGGCTTGCGCCAGCTTTTCCGCCAGATTCGCCCTGTCCTTGGCGAGTTGCCCGGCCACTTCCGGATTCTTGCGGAAGACATCCGGTTTTGCCAGCGCCTCATCGACCTTGCCGATCAGGTCGGTCAGTTTTGCGATCTGGCCTTCCAGCTTCTCGGCCTGCCGGGCGGACACCGGATTCACTGGCTTAGCGGCAGCCGGTGTTTCCTCCTCGTCCTCCTCGTCAAAGCCGGGATCTTTCTGCTCGACCCCGCTCTTCGATGTCCGGCGGGCCTGGAGGATGAGCTTGGTGTAGTCGTCAAGGTCGCCATCGAATGGCTTTACCGCGCCGCCTGCA
>JANMFA010000116.1:0-5121 GCA_031377545.1 Hyphomicrobiales bacterium
CGGCGCGCTGACGACGGTTGCCAAAGCGGGCGATATCCTGAATGCCGATCTCGAATTGACCGTGAACAACACCAACCGCCAGAAAGCGACCACCGCTGACATGATCTGGTCGCTGGCCGAGCAGATTGCCATCCTGTCGCAGTATTTCACGCTGGCTCCCGGCGATCTCATCATGACCGGGACACCGGAGGGTGTGAATTCGGTGGTCAGGGGCGATGTCATGGAAGGCCGCATCGGCAATCTCACACCATTGCGCGTGAAAGTGGTCTGACGTCGTCGTTGCCCGAACTTGACTTTGCCATAGCCTCCGCTCCCGGCTATCGTCGTCACCCATAACACGGTCGAACCCGGGGAACGCACGCGGTGCTCCAGAACTGGATGGTGGTGCTGGCGGCGCTGGTGTATCTCACCGCGCTTTTCGCCATTGCCCATGTCGGTGAAAACCGCGGCCGGCGGCTGATCAACGGGCCCCTGCGGCCAGTGATCTATGCGCTGACGCTGGGTGTCTATTGCACGTCCTGGACCTTTCTCGGCTCGGTCGGCCTGTCGTCGCGCACCGGCTACGATTTTCTGGCGATCTATCTCGGCCCGGTGATTGTCGTCGGGCTTTGTTCCTTATTCATCGCGCGCATCGTGCGGCTGGCGAAGGAGAACAACATCGCGTCCATCGCGGATTTCGTGGCCTCCCGCTATGGCAAGAACCAGGCCGTGGCCGCCACCGTGACGCTCATCGCGGTCATTGCCGTCCTGCCCTATATCGCGCTGCAGCTGAAAGCGATCTCGGCGTCGCTGGAGGTCTTCATCGGAACCGGCGGGGGGGCTCCGGGCGGATCCGCCACAGCACCGTTGCTGGCCGACATGGCCCTTCTTGTGGCCGGAATCCTCGCCTTCTTCGCGGTTGTCTTCGGTACGCGGCAGGTCGACACGACCGAGCATCAGGATGGCCTGATGATCGCTGTCGCGGTTGAATCCGCGATCAAGCTTGTGGCCTTCCTGGCGGCGGGCGTTTTCGTCACCTGGTGGATGTTCGACGGCCCGGTCGATCTGGCGGCCAAGGCGTGGCAGCGCGACGACATTGTCGCCGTCTTCTCGAAGGCACCCGACTGGAATCTCTGGTTCACGATGACGCTTCTCTCCGCCGGAGCCATCATCATGCTTCCCCGGCAATTCCACGTCACCGTCGTCGAGAACCGGAACCAGGCGGATATCCGGCAAGCCGCCTGGATGTTCCCGGCCTATCTCGTGGCGATCAATCTCTTCGTCATTCCCATTGCGATTGCAGGCCTGCTGATCTTTCCAAACGGCGTCATCGACCGTGACCTGACCGTGCTTCTGCTGCCGCTCAAGGATGGCGCGGGCGTGGTCGCCCTCATCGTGCTGATCGGAGGCCTTTCCGCCGCAACGGCCATGGTGATCGTGGAATGCGTCGCTCTGGCCGTCATGATCTCCAACGATCTGTTCATGCCGCTCGCGCTGCGGCAACGCACCAGCCGTCCTATCAAGGACATGAGCGGCTTGATCCTGCTGGTCCGCCGCACCGCGATCGTCGTCGTGCTGCTGCTGGGCTATGCCTATTACCGCGCCGCGGGCGATGCCGCGCTGGCTTCGATCGGTCTGCTGGCATTCGCCGCCATTGCGCAGATCGGCCCGGCGTTGCTGGGGGGGCTGTACTGGCATCGCGCGACGGCACGCGGCGCGATTGCCGGCCTGCTCACCGGGATTGTCGTCTGGGCCTACACGCTTCTGGTTCCAAGCTTCGGTCCGGCCAACATCGTCTTTGGCGAGGTGATCCAGCAGGGTGTCTATGGGATCGCGTGGCTGAAGCCGAGCCAACTCTTCGGCATCGAGGCGCACCCGCTGGTCCATGGCGTGCTGTTCAGCCTGATCGCCAATTGCGCGGCCTTTGTCGGAGTCTCGCTGACGCGCCAGCCCACGGCCATCGAACGGGTTCAGGCCGATCTGTTCGTCAGCAAGGACCCAACCGCGACCGGGCCAACCTTCCGGCTCTGGCGCTCGACGGTGACGGTCGACGAATTGCGTCAGACCGTGTCCCGCTACCTCGGCGAGGAGCGCACGCGCACCGCCTTCCAGACCTTCGAGGCCAGCCGCGACGGCGTGAACACCGGCAAACATGAGGCAGACCCGCAAACCATGCGCTTTGCGGAGCATCTGCTGGCCTCCGCCATTGGTGCATCCTCGTCGCGGCTTGTGCTGTCGCTGATGCTGCGGCGGCGCAACCTTTCTTCCGACGCAGCCCTCCGGGTCCTGGACGAGGCTTCCGCCGCGATCCAGCAGAATCGCGCCCTGCTCCAGCATGCGCTGGACCACGCGCAGCAAGGCATGACGGTCTTTGACAACGACCTGCGCCTGCTGACCTCGAACCGCGCCTTCCGGGATATATTCGACCTGCCGCCGGAACTGGTGCAGCCCGGAACGACGCTGGAAAGCATCGTTTCGTTCAATGCGGAGCGGGGGTTCTACGGCGAGGCCTTAGGCAAGGAGGTCGTGGCGGAGCGCCTGCGGAGCTATGTCTATGATACCGAGCCTGTAAGGCTGCGGTTGCCAACCCGCGCGATGGTGATCGACATCCGCTCCAATCACCTGCCGGACGGCGGACGGGTGACGACCTATACCGACATCACCGACAGCGTCGCAGCGGAGGAAGCCCTGGCCAGCGCCAATGAAACGCTGGAAAAGCGGGTGAAGGCCAGGACGGAGGAACTCACGCGCGCCAACCTGGCCTTTGGCCGCGCCAAGGCCGATGCTGAGGAAGCCAATCTCTCGAAGACGCGGTTTCTAGCTGCCGCATCACATGACATCCTGCAGCCGCTGAATGCAGCGCGCCTCTACACGGCATCGCTCGTCGAACGGATCTCCAACGAGGAAGACGCGTCTCTCGCCCGCAACGCGGATGCCTCGCTCGATGCCGTCGAGGAAATTCTGACGGCGCTGCTCGACATCTCGAGGCTGGATTCCGGCAGCATGAAGCCGGATGTGAACGTGGTCCGCGTCGACGAGATGTTCCGGCAGCTGGCGATTGAATTTGGCCCCATGGCCAAGGCAAAAGGACTGCCGCTGACCTTCATGCCCTGTTCGCTCTCCATCCGCACAGACCGTCGGCTGCTGCGCCGCGTCCTGCAGAACCTGATTTCCAACGCGATCAAATACACCCCGTCGGGACGTGTTCTGGTCGGCTGTCGCCGCAGGCGCGGCAAAGTGCTCATCGCGGTGTACGATTCCGGCATCGGCATCCCGCAGAACCGGCAGAAGCAGGTCTTCCGCGAATTTCAGCGCCTTGATCAGGGAGCGCTCATTGCACGCGGCCTGGGACTTGGTCTGTCGATCGTGGAGCGCATTGCCCGCGTCCTCGACCATCCGCTGACCTTGTCGTCGCTGCCTGGACGAGGATCGATCTTCGCGCTTGAGATTCCCGTTGCCCCAACACTCGCCTTTGTGGCACCCCAGGAAACGACACAGCACAGCCCGTCGGCCGTCAGCGGGCTGAAAATCCTGTGCATCGACAACGAGCCAACGATCCTCGAGGGGATGCGCCACCTGCTCGAAGGCTGGGGCTGCGAGGTCGTAACCGCTTCCGGTGACCGGACAAGCCTGGTGGCGCTGAAGCGGCTGAAGATCGTGCCGGATGCCATCATCGCGGATTATCACCTCGACCGGGGCAATGGCCTTGCTGCCCTTCGCGCCATCCGCAAGTCACTGAAAGCGCCGATCAAGGCCATCCTGCTGACGGCCGACCGCACGGCGGAGCTGCGAGAACTGGCAGCCCAGAGCGATGTCCAGGTCTTCAACAAACCACTCAAGCCGGCAGCGCTGCGCGCCTGGCTTTCACAGATCGGGATCCAGCGCCTGGCTGCGGAATAGCGCATTCGCGTTAACTGTCTTCCGCAGCAAAAGGTTAACCATCCGCCCTATTTAAGCCCTTTTGCAGGCTCCTTGCAGGGTTCTGGAAAGGTTGACGGGGCATTTCGTTAACCTGCGGCAGTTTAGTGTTTCCAGCAACAAACGCAGGGCGGCTGACACTGACCTGACAGGAGAGAACCATGATTTCGCGTGAATTGTCGCGCCGGAGTTTCAAGCTTGCAATGGCGATGACCGTCGCTTTGGCCTTGGGCGCATGCGCGCGCAACAACCAGGACGGTGCAGCGGGAGCAGGCATTGGAGCAGGCGGCGCTGCCACTCCGGGCTCGCAGCAGGATTTCGTGGTGAACGTGGGTGACCGCGTATTCTTTGATTCCGATTCGTCGGAATTGAACTCCACCGCAGTCGGCACGCTGGAAAAGCAGGCCCAGTGGCTGACCCGCTATGGCCAGTATTCCTTTACCGTCGAGGGCCATGCCGACGAGCGCGGCACCCGCGAGTACAACTTTGCACTGGGTGCCCGGCGTTCGGAATCGATCAAGAACTATCTCGCCGCCAAGGGCGTCTCCGCTTCGCGCATTCGCGTGATTTCCTACCGCAAGGAACGCCCGGTGGCGGTCTGCGACAACATCAGTTGCTGGTCCCAGAACCGGCGCGGCGTGACCGTGCTGGGCGGAGGCCAGGGCAGCTGAACGAATCCGGTTCACCCCCCAATGCCTCCGCGGGCATGCCACCCGCACCGCAGGTCCATGGGTTGAGCCGCGATACTTCTGCCGGAGGCTGCGCCAGGCGTGGCTGAAGGAGCACCGGAAGTGCATGGATGTCCAAGGACATCCGCCATGGCTGTTGTGGCCGGCGGATGGGGACAAGGAAAAGGCCGGTGTTCCGTTGGGAATACCGGCCTTTCTTTTTGCGCGCAACGCGATCCCTAATTCAGAATACCGGCTTCCTTGTAGAAACGCTCTGCACCGGGATGCAGCGGAATGCCCAGACCGACAAGTGCCGTCGCAGGCGTGATCGCCTTGCCCTTGGCATGGCCCGTATCGAGTGCCGTGCGTGTCTTGGCACTCCACATGGCCTTGGTTACATCATAGACGACATCCGCCGAAACCTTGGATGTTGTGATCCACTGCGCGCCAACAGCGACGGTGGCAACAGCGCCGATATCCTTGTATGTGCCAGCCGGGATCTCGTCCGCGGCGAAGAACTTGGCGGTTTCACGCAGCTTGGCCGCTTCCGGCCCGG
>JANMFA010000172.1:0-4962 GCA_031377545.1 Hyphomicrobiales bacterium
CGCAACTTCGCTCGGGTGCAATTCGGGAGATTTCACGGCGGACAGCAGGCAAAATCAGGACTCGGCCTAAAATTCACACATTTGGAACGGTGATAAGGGCCGACGGACATTAACGACTTCTCAACCATAGGCCCGGCAAAGATTGCCGGGTGTGCAGGCTTGCGTGTGGCGGTCGACACAGGGTTGTGGGCGGACGATGACGGATGTGACGGCAGGACAAGGCAACACGGGCCCGACGGCAGCGTCGGGCGGCTTCAACCTGTCTGTCGTCATCACCATGCTGAAACGCGGCGATATCGGCCTCGCCATCGGCGTGCTGCTGATCCTGACCATCCTGATCGTCCCGCTGCCGCCGTTCCTGCTGGATCTGTTCCTGGCAGCGTCGATCATCCTGTCCGTCCTGATCCTGATGGTTTCGCTGTTCATCGCGCATCCGCTGGAATTCACGATCTTCCCGACCGTGCTGCTGATCGCGACCATGCTGCGGCTTGCGCTCAATCTGGCATCAACGCGGTTGATTCTCGCCAACGGGCATACCGGAACGGGTGCGGCCGGCCATGTCATCGAGGCCTTTGGCCAGTTCGTCATGGCGGGCAATTTCATTATTGGTATCATCGTCTTTGCCATTCTGGTGATCGTGAACTTCATCGTCATCACCAAGGGTTCGGGGCGCATCGCCGAAGTGGCGGCACGCTTCACCCTCGACGCGATGCCCGGCAAGCAGATGGCGATCGACGCCGACCTCAATTCCGGCCTGATCGATCAGGAGCAGGCGAAGGCACGCCGCAAGGCGCTGGAGGATGAGGCCTCCTTCTTCGGTGCCATGGACGGTGCCTCCAAGTTCGTGCGCGGCGATGCCATTGCCGGCCTGCTGATCACCTTCATCAATGTGATCGGCGGCATCATCATCGGTGTTGCGCAACAGAACATGAGTTTTGCCGATGCGGGCAAGGTCTATACGATCCTGACTGTCGGCGATGGCCTGGTGACGCAGATTCCCGCGCTCATCGTGTCAACCGCAGCAGGCCTTCTTGTTTCGAAATCCGGTGTCTCGGGGCAAGCCTCGAAAGCGCTGGGCGTGCAGCTGGCCCACTACCCCAATGCACTTGGCATGTCGGCCGCCGTCATGTTCATCATCGGTATCCTGCCCGGCATGCCGATCATCCCGTTCTGGGGGCTGGCCATCGGAGCAGCCTTTCTAGCCTACAAGCTGCACGCCAAGAAGGACAGCGATGTCGCGCTTCAGGCGCTGGAGAAAGCCTCCGCGACCGCCAAGGAGGCGCAGGTCGAGGAGCCGATCTCTGCCTCGCTCAAGCTGGATGACCTCAAGATCGAGATCGGCTACGCGCTGCTCCCGCTCGTGAACGGCGAGAACGGGCAGGACCGCCTGACCGAGCAGATCAAGGCTTTGCGCAAGCAGCTGGCGGGCGAGATGGGACTGGTGATGCCCGCCGTGCGCATTCTCGACAATGTGCAGCTCGAATCCAACAGCTACATCATCCGCATCAAGGAAGTGGAAGCCGGACAGGGGCAGGTCTATCCAAGCGCGGTCATGGCCATGGATCCGATGGGCGGACAGGTGCAGCTTCCCGGCCAGCATCTGACCGAACCGACCTTCGGCCTGCCCGCGACCTGGATCGACCAGGGCATGCGCGAGGAAGCGCAGCTCAGGGGCTACACCGTGGTGGATGCCGCAACCGTCATTTCCACGCATCTCACCGAGGTGATCAAGAACAACACGGCGGATCTGCTGTCGTTTGTCGAGGTGCAGAAGCTGCTGAAGGAACTGCCAAAGGAGCATCAGGAACTGCTGAAGGAAATCGTGCCGACACAGATTTCCACCACCGGCATCCAGCGGGTGATGCAGCTGCTGCTGGCCGAGCGTGTCTCGATCCGCGATCTTGGTGCCATTCTCGAAGCCATCTCGGAAGTCGCGGGCGCAGTGCGTGATCCGCGCCTGATCACCGAGCATGTCCGCTCGCGGCTCGGACGCCAGCTGTGCGCCCAGCACACCGCTCCCCAGGGTCACCTGCCGATCATCACGCTATCGCCGAGCTGGGAGGATTCCTTTGCGCAAGCCATCGTGGGCGAGGGCGAATCGAAACATCTCGCGATGCAGCCCTCGAAGCTCCAGGAGTTCGTGCTGCGCCTGCGCGATGTGTTCGATCAGGCCGCGCGTGAAGGCGAAATGCCCGCGCTTGTCTGTTCCTCGCAGGCCCGCATGCACATCAGGGCGATTGTGGAGCGTTTCCGGCCCGCCACCGCCGTGATGGCGCAGGGCGAGATTCATCCACGCGCACGGCTGAAGACGATTTCCAGTCTTTGATGGCGCTCAGGTCTTGACCGGCTTGCGTCCCGTGAGCCCTTCCGACAGCATGGCCCGCACCTGATCTTCCGCCAGCTTCGTGACCAGCTTGCGGTCGGTTGCATGATCAAAAGCGATGGCGTCGCCAAACCGCAGGGTCATGTCCAGTGTCCCGCCGCGCAGAATTCCGGCGAGATGCGGCAGCATTTCCATGTCGCCATACCAGCCGATGCGGGCGCGACCCATGCGGCCCGTCGGCAGGCCGTCTGCCCCATGATAGGCCAGTGCCAGCGGCTGCAGACAGACATGCCGGGTGGGGCTTTCCGACAGGATGGCATCACGCGCGGCCCCGACCAGCGCTGACCGGAACGGCAGGATCCGGTTGCCGTCCGATGTCGTCGATTCCGCAAACAGGACAATGGGATCGCCCTCTTCCAGCCTTGTTGCGATTTCCGCATTCGCCTTGCCGGTTTCGCCCCGCCGGGTGCGGTCGACGAAGATCGAGCGCTGCAGCTTGGCCAGAAAGCCGAAAAGCGGCCAGGCTTCCACTTCCGATTTGGCGATGAACGACACAGGCATCACGGAGCCCAGCGCCACGATATCCAGCCAGGACACATGGTTGGCAAGGATCAGCATGGGCCTGTCTGTGGCGGGTGCCCCGATCACCTTGATCCTGAGGCCGATGATGCGCGCCACCGCACGGTGGAACACACCCGGCAGCCAGCGCTGCATCGGCAGGTTCAGTTTCCAGCTGATCAGCTGGAACGGCAGAAGAACCAGCGCAGTCAAGCCAATGAGCGTACCCGTCACGCACAGCCGGAACGTGCCTTTCGGCGGGGTGACGTCATCGATGAAAGAGGCCATCTACAAGGCCCGCCGCATCACGATGGCCGTGGCCGCCGAGCCATCGGCCTTGCGGTAATAGGCATCGCGACGCGACACATCCGCGAAGCCCTGCCGCTTGTAGAGCGCGATGGCCGAGGTGTTGCCGTCCTCAACTTCCAGAAACAGCGTGCGGATGCGGTTGAGCACAAGCGCCTCGCGATGGGCCGCCAGCAGGCGCCCGGCAACACCCTCGCCCCGGCGGCGAGGATTCACCGCAATGGACAGGATTTCCGCTTCGTCCGCCGCAAGGCGGGACAGCACGAAGCCATCGATGCCGCCAGCATGGGCCGCTGCATGGGTGAGGATGTTTTCCTCCGCCAGCAGGCGCTCGAATTCCATCAGGCCCCAGGGCCGGTCAAACGACGCGGCGTGGATTTCAGCGACATCCCTTGCATCGGTCATTTCGGCCGGACGGACGATCAGCGGAGCCCTGGAGCGGCCAAACCCGAAAATCATCTGATTGGCCCTCCCTGCCGAGGCACAGCCTTGCTTTCCTGCGGTGTCGCCGTTGGCGGACGCAGATAGAGCGGCTTGGGCGTGGCGGTGGCGGGATCGGCGGAAAGCCCAAGGCGGGCCACCCAGGTGACATCAGGCGCGGGCCGCATGTCGGCGATGCTGGCCTTGAGGCCCAGCGACATGGCCTCGACCGCCAGCGCCGCCGCACCCGAGCCTGCGAGCTTGACCGGCCCGGAGCCGATGGCGCGGCCGGCTTCCTTCACGCTGATCACCCGTGGCAGCACGATGGTGCGACCGGTGGCCGTGAAGGCCTGAAAGAACACCGCGCCATGGCGCGCATCAATGCCGATGGCGATGACGCCCGATTCCTCTGCATTGATCAGCGGCGCGGCATAGGCCGAGAGGGTGGACACACCCACCACGGGAATTTCAGCGGCCAGCCCGATGGCGCGGGCGGCGGCAATGCCGATCCTGAGGCCGGTGAAGCTGCCCGGCCCGATGCTGACGGCGACGCGCTCCAGCGAGCTGAACCCGCCCTCGACCTGCGCCATCACGCGCTCGATCATCGGCATCAGCGCCTCGGCATGGCCGGTGGCCATCTCCTCGCTGTCGAGCGCGATCGGCAGGGTGCGGCCAGCTTCCATCACGCAGACGGAACAAGCCCCCAGCGCGGTATCAATCGCGAGAACGCGGCGCGGACGGGGTGAAGCGGCAGAGTTGGTCATTCCCACTGCTGTGCATCACTTTCAGGCAGATTTGAAGCGGGAAGGCAGCGTCGGGACAGGAAAACCCGGTTTATCCCGCAACCTTGCCGAAATCCGCCACCGCAGATGTCACGCGCCGCAGCTGGGCGAGCAGGCGCAGGCGGTTCAGCCGCACCTCGGCTTCGGGTGCATTGACCAGCACGGCTTCGAAGAAGGCATCCACCGGCACCCGCAGGCGGGCCATCGCGGCCATGGCGGCTGCGTAGTCTTCCTGTGCCATCGCTTCGCTGACTGCGGCTTCCTCGGTTGCGAGCGCCTTCTGCAGATCATGCTCCTGGAAAACGATGAGGAATTCCGGATCGGCAGCAGCCTCGAAAGCGCCCTCGCCGTCCTTCTTTTCCTCGGCCCGCAAGATATTGGCGGCGCGCTTGTAGCCCGCCAGCAAGGTCTTGCCGTCCTCGGTGGCGAGGAAGGCGGAGAGCGCGTGGACGCGGTTGACGATGGAGAGGAGGTCGGCGTTGGCGGCGTTTTTTCCCTTCTCCCCTTGCGGGAGAAGGTGGTCGGCGGATGCCGACCGGTTGAGGGGTTGCGCTGACCCTTCAGAACTGTGCG
>JANMFA010000192.1:0-4051 GCA_031377545.1 Hyphomicrobiales bacterium
GCTCGACCATCGCCTGCTGGACCGGATGCAACTTCTGTCCTTGGGCCAGATCCTCGACTGTCAGCACCTCCGCACCATCCGCCATGCCCAGAAAGGTGATGCAGGCGTTGACCGGGCGATGCACCAGCCGACCGCCTTCCAGCCGCGCCAGTACCACTGTGCAGGCCCCGCAATCGCCCTCGTTGCAGCCTTCCTTGGTCCCCGTGGCGCGCTGGTCCTCGCGCAGCCAGTCCAGCAGCGAGCGCGTCGGCGCAAAGCCCTACAGCACCACCGGTATGCCCCGGAGAATGAAACGGATGTGGTCACGCAATGGGATTGGCCTCATGAGTTTGCAGCGCACAAAGAATAATCCTCTGTGGATGGCTGGCAAGGCGGCAAAATAGACCGGCTTTCGCCCTCCCCCTGCACCCGCGATTGTCCTACTTCACAAGACAGGACGCCGGGAGTGGATGCCTTGATCACAGACATAGAGATCGCCCGCGCCGCGCGGAAATTGCCCATCATCGCCATCGGGGCCAAACTGGGCATCCCGGCGGACAATCTCATTCCTTATGGCCACGACAAGGCCAAGATCGATGCAGGCTATCTTGCCTCGCTGAAATCGCGCCGCGATGGCAAGCTGATCCTTGTCACCGCCATCAACCCGACACCGGCGGGCGAAGGCAAGACAACCACGACGGTCGGCCTCGGAGATGCGCTGAACCACATCGGCAAGAAGGCCGTGATCTGCCTGCGTGAACCGTCACTTGGCCCGTGTTTCGGGGTCAAGGGCGGTGCCGCTGGTGGCGGGCGGGCGCAGATCGTGCCGATGGAGGATATCAACCTGCATTTCACCGGTGATTTCCACGCCATCACCTCGGCGCACAACCTGCTGGCAGCTCTGATCGACAACCACATCTACTGGGGCAATGCACTGGGTATCGACAGCCGCCGGGTCAGTTGGCGGCGGGTCATGGACATGAACGACCGTGCGCTGCGCGAAGTGACCGTCAGCCTCGGTGGCGTCTCCAACGGCTATCCCCGTGAAGGCGGATTCGACATCACCGTGGCATCGGAAGTCATGGCGATCCTGTGCCTCGCGGAGAATGCGGCAGACCTTGAGAAGCGCCTCGGCGGCATCATCGTGGCCTATCGCCGCGACAAGACGCCCGTGTTCGCGCGCGACCTGAAGGCCGATGGCGCGATGGCGGTGCTGTTGCAGAACGCCATCCTGCCCAATCTCGTCCAGACCATCGAGAACAATCCCGCCCTCGTGCATGGCGGGCCGTTCGCCAACATCGCGCATGGCTGCAACTCGGTAATCGCCACCAAGGCCGCCCTCAAGCTGGGTGCCTATGTCGTGACGGAAGCGGGTTTTGGCGCGGATCTGGGTGCAGAGAAGTTCTTCAACATCAAGTGCCGCAAGGCCGGGCTCAAGCCCTCTGCCGCTGTCGTCGTTGCCACGATCCGCGCGCTCAAGATGAACGGCGGTGTGGCCAAGGCCGATCTTGGGCCAGAGAATGTCGCGGCTGTCCGCAGGGGACTGGTGAACCTGCAGCGGCACATCGAGAATGTGCAGAGATTCGGTGTTCCTGTCGTGGTCGCGATCAACCACTTTACCAGCGATACAGCGGCGGAGGTCAAGGCGGTTCAGGCCGGTGTCCGGAAGTTGGGCGTGGAAGCGCATGTCTGCCGTCATTGGGCTGAGGGCGGCAAGGGCGCGACGGCACTCGCGGAGGCCGTGGTGAAGCTGGCGGATGGCAAGACTGCAAGGTTCAGGCCGCTCTACAAGGATGAGGCCCGCCTGATCGACAAGATCGAGACGGTGGCCAGACGCATCTACCGTGCAGCGCGCGTGGAGCCCGGCCCCGGTGTGCTGGAGCAACTCGCCGCATTCGAACAGCTTGGCTACGGCGATCTCCCGGTCTGCATGGCCAAAACGCAGTACTCCTTCACCACCAATCCGGACGTGCGGGGCGCGCCAACCGGTCACATCATTCCCATCCGCGAGGTCCGGCTTTCAGCCGGCGCGGGATTTGTCGTGGCGATCTGCGGGGAGATTATGACCATGCCGGGCCTGCCCAGCGTGCCATCGGCCGAAAAGATCAGGCTGAATGACATGGGATTGATCGAAGGGCTGTTCTAGGACGTAAAGGACTGGACAGCATCGCGCCAAAGGCCTCGACATATGACCAAGCCCGCCTATCTGCCGCTCGACGGGGCTGCGATTGACCTGACTGTGCATCCCCTGCGCGATGCCGCGCTGGATGAAATGCATGCGCGCCCGTTTCACAGGCTGGAATCACCGCGTCGACTGCTGCATTTCTCGTTTCAGGTGAACCACGAGCAGACCGGTCGCGATCGCGAGGCCATGGCGGCCTTGTGCGAGCGACACCTGTTCCTGCCGCCGCCAGCGGGCTCGGCCTACCACCGCCTCATGCGGCCCGGCTTCAACCTGCGCTGGGAACAGCACAGCGAGTTTACCTCACAGAGCTGGGATTTCCCGATTGGCAGCACCGCTTCCGCCCTGAAGACAGAAGGTCACACGCCCCTTCCGCTGGGAGATTTCTGGCAGCCCGGCCCGATGCTGGTGGCACTGGATATCCTTGTGATTTCGGCGAAACAGGCCAAGGGCATCGAGGACACTTTCGATGAAACCAGTCTCGCCCGATCACGCACCGATGATGGTACGGCGGAAGCGCTGACCGACTTCAAGCGCGATTCCAAAGGCTTCACCCGCATCGTTGTGATCGACCACGGCATGGGTGCCTTGCGTGCCGGTTCGCTGGTGCAGCGCCTGATCGAGATCGAGACCTACAGGACATTGGCGCTGCTCGGCCTGTCCGAAGCTCGGCGTATCGGGCCAGAAGTGCGGCGCATCGAACTCACCTTGGGCAAGCTCGTCGCTGAAAGCCGCACGGTCGAAGGCATCGCCAACAACCGTCGCATCCTGCAGGAACTGTCCGGCCTCACCGCCGACCTGGAAGCGACAGCCGCCGAAGTGACCTACCGTTTCAACGCCAGCCGCGCCTACGACAACATCGTCTTCGAGCGCCTGGCGGTGCTGGAGGAGAAGAAGACCGGCGTGGAGCCGACCTGGCAGGACTTTCTCTCCCGGCGCATGGCCCCGGCCCGGCGCACGCTGATTTCCACGCAGGACCGCCTGCAGGATCTCTCCCGCAAGCTGACGCGCGCCACCACGCTGCTGCGCACGCGCGTGGATGTGGAGCAGGAAGAGCAGAACCAGGAACTGCTGAAGAGCATGAACGAGCGCACGCGGTTGCAACTCAGGCTGCAACAGACTGTGGAGGGACTGTCGGTCGCGGCCGTCAGCTATTACCTCGTTGGGCTGATCTACTACGCCCTGCAGGGGCTGGCGAAGGCGGGCCTGATCAGGGACGCGCAGCTGGGTGCGGCCATTGCCGTTCCGGTCGTGATTCTGGTGGTTTGGTATCTGGTTCGACGTTTGAAGCGAAAAATAACCGACACATGAGGTTGCCCTTCCCCGGGACGAGGAAGAGCAGCAGTCGCACCCTCAATGCAGGATCTGGCTCAGGAACAGCTTCGTCCGCTCGTGCTGCGGGTTCTTGAAGAACTCCTCCGGCGTGTTGATCTCCACCACTGAACCATAATCCATGAAGATCACGCGGTCGGCGACCTGGCGGGCGAAGCCCATCTCGTGCGTCACGCACAGCATGGTCATGCCCTCTTCCGCGAGGCTCACCATGGTCTCCAGAACTTCCTTGACCATTTCCGGATCAAGCGCCGAGGTCGGCTCATCGAACAGCATGATCTTGGGGAACATGCAGAGCGAGCGGGCGATGGCGACGCGCTGCTGCTGACCACCCGAGAGCTGGCCGGGATACTTGTTGGCCTGTTCGGGGATCTTCACCTTCTTGAGGAAGTGCATGGCGATTTCCTCGGCATCCTTCTTGGGCATCTTCTTCACCCAGATCGGCGCGAGCGTCAGGTTCTCCAGGATCGTCAGATGCGGAAACAAGTTGAAGTGCTGGAACACCATGCCAACCTCGCGGCGGATCTCATCGATCTTCTTGAGGTCATTGGTGAGTTC
>JANMFA010000212.1:0-1601 GCA_031377545.1 Hyphomicrobiales bacterium
GGCGGTCAATGCCACGGACAAGACGAAATGGACGTTCAAGCTGCGCCCAGGCGTGAAATTCCATGACGGATCGGATTTCAACGCGGAAGCCGTGGTCTGGAACGTCCGCAAGGTGCTGGACAAGGACGCTCCGCATTTCGATGCCAGTCAGGTCGGCGTGACGGTGTCGCGCATGCCGACGCTGCGCTCCGCCCGCGCCATTGATGCGCTGACGGTGGAACTGACGACATCGGAGCCGGATTCGTTCCTGCCGATCAACCTCACCAACCTGTTCATGGCCTCGCCGGCGCACTGGAGTGCCAAGCTGGCGGCCGTGCCAGCCACGGTCACGGATGCGGCAGAGCGCGGCAAGCAGGCGTGGACAGCCTTTGCATCAGAGCCATCGGGCACTGGCCCGTTCCGCGGTGTACGGCTGCAGCCGCGCGAGCGCTTCGAGATGGTGGCGAACAAGGCCTACTGGGATCCCAGGCGCGCGCCGAAGATTGATCGGGTCGTGCTGCTGCCGCTGTCCGACGCCAATGCACGCACGGCAGCGCTGCTGTCAGGCCAGGTCGACTGGGTCGAGGCACCGGCACCCGACGCCATGCCCCGCATCCGCAGCGGCGGCTTCACCATCTATTCCAACCCCCAACCCCATGTCTGGCCGTGGCAATTGTCCTTCGCAGAAGGCTCGCCATGGCTCGACAAGCGCACGCGCCACGCAGCCAATCTTTGCATTAACCGTGACGAGCTCAAGACACTTCTGGGCGGCATGATGGGTGTTCCCAAGGGGTCGTTTGAGCCGAGCCATCCATGGTGGGGCAACCCGACCTTTGACATCAAGTATGATGCTGCAGCCGCCAAGAAACTGATGACGGAAGCGGGTTACTCCACAGCCAAGCCTATGAAGGTGAAAGTGCTGACGTCAGCGTCAGGTTCCGGCCAGATGCAGCCGATCCCCATGAACGAATTCCTGCAGCAGGCACTGAAGGAGTGTTTCTTTGATGTCGAGCTGGATGTTATCGAGTGGAATGCCGTGTTCACGAACTGGCGTGAAGGCGCGAAAGATCCGAAGGCCCGCGGTTCCAATGCCATCAATGTTACGTTCTCGACGATGGATCCGTTCTTCGCGATGGTGCGGTTCACCTCGACCAAGGCCTTCCCGCCGGTGTCGAACAACTGGGGCTATTTCGGCAACGACGAGTTCGACGGTTTGATTGCCAAGGCGCGCACAAGCTTTGAAGCAACGGAGCGGGACAAGGCACTGGCTGACCTTCACAAGCGCATCGTCGAGGAAGCCCCCTTCGTCTGGGTCGCCCACGATGTTGGCCCGCGCGCCATGAGCGCCAAGGTAAAGGGCGTGGTTCAGCCCAAGCACTGGTTCATTGATATCGCGCCGATGTCGCTCGACTGATGCACTGCTGAATGCCCTGCCGCAGCCGCACTGCGGCGGGGTCGTTTTCGTCAAGAGAAGGGATACCCGCATGAAGGCGCTGATGTTTGCCGCTGCCGTTATCGGCACCGGTCTGGTGGCTGCTGCGCCTGCTTCAGCGCAAGGCACGCTTCGAGTTGCCATGACAGCATCCGATATTCCTCTGACGACCGGCCAGCCCGACCAGGGC
>JANMFA010000316.1:0-4287 GCA_031377545.1 Hyphomicrobiales bacterium
CTGGTTGATCAGAGTCTCGCGCTGATCGAGCTGAAGCAGCGGGCCACACAGCGCCCGAATGCTGCGGTCGATTTTGGCGGCACGGATTTTCCCGCCGTGGCACGCGCCATGGGCGGTCACTGCCTGTGGATCGACGATGCAGCAGCCCTGCGGCGGCAAGCCGAGGCCGCGCTCAGCCGGACAACCTTTACGGTTCTCGCCTGCCGCATCGACCGCCGCGCCTATGACGGCACGTTCTGACGGGCTCGTCACGCTGACGTGAAGCGCAGTGAAAGAGCGTGACATGCCAGTTTCACACAGCTGTGGCACCGTTCATCTATGAATGACAGTGCCACGATGCCAACAGATGCAAAAAACCCGATGCCGACCGACGGGGATTTCATCGATCTGTGGAACCGTCTTGTCGGTGCATTTCTGCGCCATGACCGGGAAACCCCCGTTCTGCTGGGACGGCTGATCGACGATCATCCGGAAAAGGCCATCGGCCCATTGCTCAAGGGGTACATGTTGCTGATGCTTGCCCGCCGCGAATTGTGTTCAGGCGCCAAGGACGCATTGGCTGAAGGGAACCGCCGTCTTGCCCTCCAGCAGGACGACCGTGCCGTTCACTACGCCTCAGGCCTGTCAGCCTGGCTTCAGGGGAATCCTCGGGGGGCGATCCACGCGATGGAACGCATCATCGACGATCACCCGATGGACGCGATGGCCGTGAAGATCAGCCATGCCATCAGGTTTGCGTTGGGGGATGCGGATGGCATGCGCCGGTCGCTGGCCCGCGTCGTTTCGGTCTATACCGATACCATGCCGCACGCCGGGTTCATCAAGGGCTGCTACGCCTTCGCCCTGGAAGAGACCGGCGACTACGCCGAAGCCGAAAAGATGGGCCGGAAGGCTGTCGAACTCGAGCCTTCCGATGCCTGGGGCCGTCATGCTGTCGCCCATGTCTATGAAATGACCGGGCGCGCCGAGGAGGGGTTGTCATGGCTGTCCGACCAGAACCAGTGGGCGCATTGCAACAACTTTGCCTATCACATGCACTGGCATGTCGGCCTGTTCCAGCTTGAACTGGGCCGCGTGAACGATGCGCTGAAGCTCTACGACAGCGCCGTCCGCAACCAGAAGACGGACGACTACCGCGATATCGCCAACGCTGCCTCGCTGTTGCGGCGGATTGAGCTTGAAGGGCTTTCCGTTGGCGACCGCTGGGACGAACTGGCAGACATCGCCGAACGCCGGATCGATGACAGGCAGCTTGCTTTCGCTGACCTGCATTACCTGATGGCATTGCTGGGGGCGGGACGTTTCAGCCGCGCGGAAGCCTTGGTTCTCGGCATGCTGTCCGCCGATGGCATGGCGTACAACGGGCAAGTGTCCGCCAGTATCGCGGCACCGCTGGCCGCAGGCCTTGTTGCATTCCAGGCCGGATGCATGGCGGAGGCTGTGGCTTTGCTCGAACCCTTGCAGCCGAAGGTTCAGCTCCTTGGCGGCAGCCACGCGCAACGCGACATCTTCCAGCAGATCTACGTCGAGGCCCTCGTGCGCTCCGGAGCACCCTCGACAGCGAAGGTCCTCAAGATTCGCCAGTCAGATCGCAACGGCACCAATCGATTCGCGGAAAGACGGCTCGGCGCAGTTCTGGACGCGACGGCGAAGGGACAATTTGCGTTGCAGGCTCTGGCTTTGACGCCCGCGCTTCAGACGCATTAGCCGGAAGCCCCATTTCCCTTGTGCGACGCAGCGGAGGCTTGCGCCTCCAACCTGCCTCCGCTATCCCCAATCCTGTGAATTGACGCCTGAGGTTTCGGCGAACGAAACCCGCGCGGGGGATCATCCGATGTCGGACATGCTGCTCAATGACTATCTGCCGCTGGTGATCTTCATCGGCCTTTCCCTGGTGATCGGTCTGGCGCTGCTGGTTGCCCCTTTCATTGTGGCCTACCAGAACCCTGATCCCGAGAAGCTTTCGGCCTATGAATGCGGTTTCAACGCCTTTGACGATGCGCGCATGAAATTCGACGTGCGCTTCTACCTCGTCGCCATCCTCTTCATCATCTTTGATCTGGAAGTGGCCTTCCTGTTTCCCTGGGCGGTGGCTTTCAAGGATATCGGCTGGTTCGGCTTCACCTCGATGATGATCTTCCTCGGCGTGCTGACCGTTGGCTTCATATACGAATGGCGCAAAGGTGCGCTGGAGTGGGATTGACGCGATGCGAGCAGGAAAAGTGGCCTCCGGTTTTCCGTCCGCGAGCAGAGCAAGGGATACAAAGTAATGTCCACTGCGATTGACCGCGGCAACGCACTCGCCGCACCTGCCCCCAAAGGTCTGCTCGGGCCAGATGGCAAGCCCATTGGCTCCGCCGATCCTTTCTTCCTGTCCATGAACGACGAATTGGCCGACAAGGGCTTCATCGTCACGGCGACGGATGACCTGATCAACTGGGCGCGCACCGGCTCGCTGATGTGGATGACCTTTGGCCTGGCTTGCTGTGCGGTCGAGATGATGCAGCTTTCCATGCCACGCTACGACGTGGAGCGCTTCGGCTTCGCGCCCCGCGCCAGCCCACGCCAATCCGATGTGATGATCGTCGCAGGCACGCTGACCAACAAGATGGCGCCGGCGCTCCGCAAGGTTTACGACCAGATGCCCGAGCCGCGCTATGTGATCTCAATGGGCTCCTGCGCCAATGGCGGCGGGTATTATCACTACAGCTACAGCGTCGTGCGCGGCTGCGACCGGATCGTGCCGGTTGATATCTACGTGCCGGGCTGCCCGCCGACGGCGGAGGCGCTGCTGTACGGCGTGCTGCTGCTGCAGAAGAGGATAAGGCGGACAGGGACGATCGAGAGATGAGCGAAGCATTGAACGCGCTTGGCGATCATTTTGCTGCGGTGATCCCCGGCGTCACCGGTTTTATCGTCACCTTCGGCGAACTCACACTGCACGCAGAAGCCGCCACCATCGTCGAGACGATCACGGCGCTGCGGGACGATCCCAAGGGCCGTTTCATCAACTTCATCGACCTCGCAGGCGCGGATTATCCCGCGCGCGAGAAGCGCTTCGATGTGATCTATCACATGCTCAGCCCGCATCTGAACCAGCGCATCCGTGTCAAGCTGCAGGCCAATGAGCAGACGCTTGTACCGTCCATTACCACGCCGTTCCCCGGCGCGGTCTGGTTCGAGCGGGAAGCCTACGACATGTACGGCATCCTGTTCTCGGGGCATCCGGATTTGCGGCGGATTTTGACGGATTATGGTTTTGATGGGTATCCGCTGCGGAAAGACTTCCCGCTGACGGGGTTTGTGGAAGTTCGCTACGATGACGAGGAAAAGCGGGTGGTCTATGAACCCGTGAAACTCAATCAGGAGTTCCGGAATTTCGATTTCCTTTCTCCGTGGGAGGGGACCGAATACGTGTTGCCCGGTGATGAGAAGGCCAAAGTCTGATGACCGAGCAGCCGAACCAACGATCATTTCAAATTAACTTCGGGCCGCAGCATCCTGCCGCCCACGGCGTCCTCCGCCTTGTCCTCGAACTCGACGGCGAAATCGTCGACCGCGTCGATCCGCATATCGGCCTGCTGCACCGTGGCACCGAGAAACTGATCGAAGCCAAGACTTTCAATCAGGCTTTGCCCTATTTCGACCGCCTCGATTACGTCGCGCCGATGAACCAGGAGCATGCTTACTGCCTGGCCATCGAAAAATTGCTCGGCATAACAGTGCCTTATCGCGGCCAGCTCATCCGGGTTCTGTATTCCGAGATCGGCCGCATTCTCTCGCATCTGCTCAATGTGACGACGCAGGCCATGGATGTTGGCGCACTCACGCCGCCGCTCTGGGGCTTCGAGGAGCGCGAGAAACTGATGATCTTCTACGAGCGCGCCTCTGGCTCGCGCATGCATGCGGCCTATTTCCGGCCCGGCGGCGTCCATCAGGATCTGCCAACCAAGCTTGTCGAGGATATCGCAGCATGGTGCGATCCTTTCCTGCTTGTCCTGGATGATCTCGACGCTTTGCTCACACCCAACCGCATTTTCAAGCAGCGCAACGTCGATATCGCGCCTGTAACGCTGGATGACGCTTGGAAATGGGGCATGTCGGGCGTGATGGTGCGTGGCTCGGGTGCTGCGTGGGATCTGCGCAAATCGCAGCCTTATGAGTGTTACGCCGAGATGGAATTCGACATTCCCGTGGGCAAGAACGGCGATTGCTACGACCGTTATCTCGTCCGCATGGAGGAAATGCGCCAGTCCATCCGCATCATGCGCCAGTGCTGCGCCAAGC
>JANMFA010000327.1:0-5021 GCA_031377545.1 Hyphomicrobiales bacterium
GCTCGACAATTGCGCTGACGGCATCAAATACATCTGGGTTTTCGACATCCGCGATCCGTCCAAACCGGTCAGCATCGCCACCTTCCCGACACCCGCCGACGCCGACTACATCAATAAGGGAGCACACTTCGGACCGCACAACATTCACGAGAACCGACCGGATGGGATGGTCAGCGACCAGATGATCTTCGCCACCTATCAAAATGCAGGAGTGCGCATTTTCGATATCGGCAATGCGCATCGTCCGGAGGAAATTGCCGCTTTCGTCCCCCCTGCCGCTGCCCGCTTGATGGACAAACGTCCAAACCGCACAAACACCATTCAGACCTGCGACATCTGGGTATCTAAGGACGGCTTGATCTACGCGTCCGACTACAACGCTGGCCTCTATGTCCTCGAGATGACGTAATCGAAGATTGAAATCGGTCGCGTGATGCCGGACCTGATTGGCCTTGATTATGCAACCGGGCTTTTCGTTCAATTAAATGGTCAAGCACCATCGAACATGAATCTTGTCGAATGTCCGGTCTGCGTGAGAGTTTGAACTGCGACAACTTCCGACAAGGGTCAAAAGTCAGTGTTCGCTGCGGCGCAGCATTGAACCCTCACAGGGGTGGTGAGGTCAGAAGCGGACGCTCAATTCGGTTCCCTGTACCGAAATCAAACTGCGCTCGCGTTCCCTGTTCCGGCCTAAAATGTTCCCTGTTATTGATCGCAGGGAAAACGTGCCTATCTAACTGTAAAATCATGCCATTTTCCGCATGAATCTGGCTATAAGGGTCTAATTTTCACATTTTCCTTGTTCTTTTCCCTTTTAGCAGGGAATTTGCACACCAGAACGGTTCGCGATGGACTGCGTGGCGCACCAACCGTTTTTCAAAATCATATCAATTGCTTAATGTGAGAAAATGACCTCGACACTTCCGAGGCTTGGCAGAGGTGCCTTCACAATGCCGATCTCATAAAGCCAGAAATTCGACCACTTCTGACGGTGCCCTCTGACATAAAAGCGGAAGCCTCGCGCAGCGGGCCGCGATCAGGCTTCCGGATTTAGAGCAGTTTCAATTGAAGCTTAGCCAGATTTGCTGTCGAGGTTGCAGGAGAACGCAACGCAAGCCTGTGCCAGGCAAGCGGTTGCATCGAGACAGCTGGCCTCGTGGATCGAGCCCTTTGCTGCAACCGGGAGCTCTGTGCAGGCAAGGAGAAGCTGACCCGCACCGGAGGCAAGCAGACTGGCTGCAGCAACATCGAAGCTGGCGCGCGCGCGCTCAATCTCCCCGCGCTTAACGGCAGCGATGGCGTCGACGATCATGTCCTGATCAGGCGCTTGAGGCACAAGCGCCTGCCATCCTGCCTTCTCGAAATAGCGCTGGTAGATGCCCGCCTGAAGTGTGCCGACGGTTGCCATCAAGGCAACAGGCCGAGTGTGCTGCGAAGCTGCGTCGATCACCGCTTGTGCCATATGGATGACCCTGACCTTGGTCGAAGCAGCAAGTTGATCATACCAAGCATGCGCCGTGTTGCAGGCAATTGCGATCGCCTCAACACCTGCTTGCTCCAGCGTCCTTATGCCGGTGAGCATTGCCGGCAATGGTTCATTGGTTCCGGCAGAAGCCGCGCCGACCCGGTCAGGAATCTGCGGAACAGAATACACGATCAGGGGAACGTGATCTTGGTCGTGCTCAGCAGGTGTCGCCTCGATCACCTTCTGCATGAAATCAACTGTGGCCAGAGGGCCCATGCCACCCAACACTCCGATCAATCGGCGCTCCGCCATGCCCGTGGTCCTTTGCAGATCGAATGCGGCATTGCCGGCCAGCATGCTAGGCCGTGAACTCATAAACAGAGAGATATTTGACGCGAGGGAATTTGGAGATCAGGTTTTTTCGGTCACTTCGACGCAAACCGTCCGGTTTGCAAGAAGAGGGCGGGAAAACATGGCCCAAATTCGCCGCGCCTTTGGTGGGGTTCAGAGCCAAAACTGTCTCGGAACCGCCTCTTGCCTTGGCAGACGCCAAGGCGGCGAGCCGCTGCCGGTCATTTTTGGCTCTGAACCCCATCAAATACCCCTCTGTTTATGAGTTCACGGCCTAATGTCAGCTGCCGATACCTTGAAAAACCTGTTCCGCAAAATCCAGCAACTTTGCGTCTGCACCGCTCCAGGACATCAGCTGCAAACCCGTGGGCAAGCCTGTCGAGGTGACGCCGTTTGGAATGCTGAGCCCGCACAGATCAAGGTAATTCCCTGCTCTGGTGTAAAGAGACATCGGGATCGTCGATTCATCTACAGTATTGACGGGAATTGCTGGCAAAGGAGTGCTCGGCAAGGCGATGATGTCGAAGTGGTTGTATCTCGAAGTGAATTCAGCAATCGCAGCTGCTCGATCCTGCAAAAGCGCAGCATACTGCGCATCGTCTATGTCGCATCCGGCCAGAACGCGTTGGCGGACATGAGGATCCAGCGGGGTCGCAGGATCCTCGGCAAGTGCTTTGTGCTGGCCATAGGCATTGAACCGCCCCGAGCTTGCCGGAGGCGCCAACTCCTGAGAAGGTGGAGCCATGACAGGCACGACGACGGCGCTGGTAATCGCGCATGTCATCGTTGTCTTTCCCTTTGCGCTACGCATGGTTCTGGCGAGCGCGACCGGCATGGACAAGCGGATAGAAGATGCAGCGGTCTCGCTCGGAGCCTCCCGCTCAATCGTCTGTCGCCGCACTATTCTACCACTTATGGTACCAGGACTCGCGAGCGGATTCGCGCTGTCCTTCATCCAGAGCTTTGATGAGGTCACGATGAGCGTGTTCGTCGCTTCACCCACGACCACCACTTTGCCAGTACGAATGTTCAACTACATCCAGGATTCGATCGACCCTCTGGTCTGTGCCATCTCGGCATTGCTCATCCTGGGCACGATTGTACTGATGCTGGTACTCGATCGCCTTAACGGGCTAGAACGTCTGTTCGTCGGGGAAGTACGGAACTGAGTATGGTCGGCATATCCCGATCCGGAAATGACTACGACATCGCCGTGATCGGAGGCGGAGTGGTTGGCTTGTCGATCGCCTATGGACTGGCCGGGCGCGGACTTGCTGTGACGCTGCTCGATGAAGGTGATGTTGCTTACCGGGCATCGAGGGGTAATTTCGCGCTGGTCTGGGTTCAGGGCAAGGGCATTGATTTGCCTGACTATGCGCGCTGGACGATGGGCTCCGCGGCAGCGTGGAAGGACTTCGCCGAGACACTCCAGCATGACAGCGAGATTGATCTCGCTCTGGAGCAGCGTGGCGGCGTCATGGCTTGTCTGAGCGAAAAGGAGTTGGAAGACCGAGCATCTCAGTTTCGGCGACTGCACAATGCAGCACCCGATTGCGCCAATGTCGAGACGCTTGATCATCGACAGATGAAAGCACTGCTGCCCGAGATTGGGCCAGATGTGGTGGGTGGCACCTTTTGCAGGCATGACGGGCATGTGAATGCGTTGCGCCTGTTTGGTGCCTTGCATGAAGCCTCCATGCGTCGTGGTGTTGGCTATCGCCCAAATGCGCCAGTCCACGATTTGAAGTCGATGGCGGATGGGTTCCGCATCTCAACGTCCTCCGGCGAAATCCGAGCCCGCAAGGTGGTCCTGGCCGCGGGCCTTGGCAACGCGAAGCTTGCTCCGCTTGTTGGTCTTTCTGCGCCTGTGCGGCCTCTACGGGGCCAGGTGATGGTGACGGAGAAGCTCGCTCCTTTCCTGCACTATCCGCTCGGCACGATCCGCCAAACCGATGAAGGCGGCGTTATGCTGGGGGATTCCAAGGAGGAGGTCGGTTTCGACACCGGCAATTCGCATCAGATTCTCGGCGCTATCGCCGCGCATGCGGTGAAGGTGTTCCCGCTGCTTGCACGGGCACACATCGTTCGAAGCTGGGGTGCCTTGCGCGTCATGAGCCCCGATGGCTACCCGATTTATGATCGCTCGGCCGCTTGCCCTGGTGCCTATCTTGTTACCTGCCATAGCGGCGTCACGCTGGCGGCAGCACATGCCTCAGTAATTTCTGAGGCAATCGCTACAGATATCTGGCCCGAGACCATCTCGGCCTTCAGCGCCAGGAGGTTCGGCGATGTTCCGGAGACTGCTTGAACCTTCCCGCCAAATAACAATTCTCATTGACGGGCAAGCCGTGATTGCCGCCGCTGGCGATACGGTGGCGGCAGCTCTTCTTCTGACTGGAAACACACGGTTTCGTCAGACGGCAAAATCGGGTTCACCGCGCGGGCCCTATTGTGGAATGGGGGTGTGCTTCGATTGCCTCGTGACGATCAATGGCGAGCCTAACCGCCAGGCCTGCGTCGCGGATGTTCGTGAGGGCATGGAGGTCATCACTGGCACTGGCGCGCCACAACTCGCTGCGGACAGGCGAGCATGACTTGTGATCTCCTGATCGTCGGCGCCGGTCCTGCGGGGATGGCCGCTGCGGTCACGGCAAGGCAGGCCGGGATTTCGGTTGTGGTTGCAGACGAGAACCCGGCTGTGGGTGGGCAGGTCTATCGCGCTGTAGAAGCGGGCCCTTTGGCAAAATCCGGCTTGCTGGGCGCAGACTACATCGCAGGGCGTGGCATTGCCGAAGCCTTTGCGACCTCTGGAGCACGGCATTTTTCCAACACCACGGTGTTCATGATCGAACGCCTGGAGGCGGGAGGCTTCACGGTTGGCCTCGCAACGCCAGACCGCGCGTGTATGCTCGATGCACGTCATGTCCTGATCGCGACCGGGGCGCTGGAGCGCCCGTTCCCAATCCCCGGCTGGACTATGCCGGGCGTGATGACGGCCGGTGCCGCGCAGACCCTGCTCAAGTCCAGCGCCATAGTGCCGGATGGCACCACGGTGCTCGCGGGCTCGGGGCCGCTGCTTTATCTGCTCGCGGCGCAATATGCGCGGGCCGACGTGAAACTCGCGGCGGTGCTCGATACCACACCAGGCGGCAACTGGCTCAAGGCCCTGCCGCATCTGCCGGGCTTCCTGATGAGCCCTTATTTG
>JANMFA010000301.1:0-1543 GCA_031377545.1 Hyphomicrobiales bacterium
CCGGGTCGTTCCAGAGCACGCGCTCGATGCGTTTGTCGGCTGCCGCCGTTCCATCGCAAACAATCACCACGCCGGCATGCTGCGAGTAGCCCATGCCGACACCACCGCCGTGGTGCAGCGACACCCAGGTCGCGCCGCCCGCCGTGTTCAGCAGCGCGTTCAGCAGCGGCCAGTCGGACACCGCGTCCGAGCCGTCGGCCATCGCCTCGGTCTCGCGGTTTGGGGAAGCGACGGAGCCGGAGTCCAAATGGTCGCGGCCGATCACAATCGGCGCGCTCACCTCGCCGCGGGCCACCATGTCGTTGAACGCCAGCCCCAGCCGGTGCCGGTCGCCCAGCCCCACCCAGCAGATGCGGGCGGGCAAGCCCTGGAAGGCGATGCGCTCGGCGGCCATGTCGAGCCAGTGGTGCAGGTGTTTGTCGTCGGGGAATAACTCCTTCATCTTGGCGTCGGTCTTGCGGATGTCCTCGGGATCGCCACTGAGCGCCACCCAGCGGAACGGGCCCTTGCCACGGCAGAACAGCGGGCGCACATAGGCCGGCACGAAGCCGGGGAAGGCAAAGGCGTTGTCCACGCCCTGGTCCTTGGCCACCTGGCGGATGTTGTTGCCGTAGTCCACCGTGGCAATGCCCAGGGCTTGGAAACCCAGCATGGCCTGCACATGGGCGGCGCAGCCTTTGGCGGCGGCGACGCGTAAGGCGGCGTGCTGTGCCGGGTCTTGCTGGGCCGCGTGCCATTGCGCGACGGTCCAGCCCGCAGGCAGGTAGCCATGGACCAGGTCGTGGGCAGATGTCTGGTCCGTCACCAGATCAGGACGGATGCCGCCAGCCTGCGCACGGCGCAGGATCTCGGGCAAGATCTCCGCGGCATTGCCCAGCAAGGCCACCGAGATGGCCCGCTGTTCTTTGGCGTAGCGCTGCATGCGCGCCAGCGCATCGTCCAGGTCGCTCGCTTGTTCATCCACGTAGCGGGTCTTCAGTCGGAAGTCGATGCGCGACTGCTGGCACTCGATGGTCAATGACGATGCACCGGAAAAACTGGCCGCCAAGGGCTGAGCGCCACCCATGCCACCCAAGCCCGCGGTGAGAATCCAGCGCCCCGCCATGCTTCCTTCGAAGTGCTGTTTGGCGGCCTCCACAAAAGTCTCGTAGGTGCCTTGCACGATGCCCTGGCTGCCGATATAGATCCACGAGCCTGCCGTCATCTGGCCGTACATCATCAGGCCCTTGCGATCCAGTGCGTTGAAATGCTCCCACGTGGCCCATTTCGGCACCAGATTCGAATTGGCGATCAGCACGCGCGGCGCATCAGCATGAGTGCGAAAAACACCGACTGGCTTACCCGATTGAATCAGCAGTGTCTCGTCCTCCTTGAGTTCGCGCAGGCTCTTGAGAATCGCTTCAAAGCAATCCCAGTTGCGCGCTGCTTTGCCGATACCGCCGTACACGACCAGCGCATCCGGGTTCTCGGCAACCTCGGGATCGAGGTTGTTTTGCAGCATGCGGTAGGCGCCCTCGATGAGCCAGTTTTTGCAGGAAAGTTC
>JANMFA010000391.1:0-7080 GCA_031377545.1 Hyphomicrobiales bacterium
GCAGTGAACCTGACGGACGGTCTGGACGGACTGGCGATCGTTCCGGTGATGGTGGCATCTGCCACCTTCGCGCTGATCGCCTATCTCTCGGGCAACTTCGTTTTCGCCAGCTATCTGCAGATCCAGTTCGTTCCAGGGACGGGTGAACTGGCCGTGCTGTGCGGCGCGCTGATCGGCGCGGGCCTCGGCTTTCTGTGGTACAATGCTCCACCCGCCCAGATTTTCATGGGCGATACCGGATCTCTGGCGCTGGGTGGCATGCTGGGCACGATTGCCGTGATCACCAAGCATGAAATCGTTTTTGCCATTGTTGGCGGCATTTTTGTGCTGGAAGCGCTGTCGGTCATCATCCAGGTCACGTCGTTCAAGCTCACGGGCAAGCGTGTCTTCCGCATGGCGCCGATCCACCACCATTTCGAGAAACTGGGATGGACGGAACCACAGGTTGTCATCCGCTTCTGGATCATCGCTGTCGTGCTCGCGTTGATCGGGCTCTCCACGCTGAAGCTGAGGTGAAGGCATGACGCCGGCCTCCGCATTCTCCGGCAAGACCGTTGCGCTCTTCGGGCTTGGTGGCTCAGGCCTGGCAACGGCGCGAGCGCTGGTTGCGGGAGGTGCCGTTGTGCACTGCTGGGATGACGGGCAAGGCGGACGCGACAGGGCAGCGGCGGATGGACTGACCGTCACGGACCTCGCCACTGCTGACTGGTCACGATTTTCAGCGCTTGTCCCGGCACCCGGCGTTCCGCTGACCCATCCTGAACCGCACTGGACCGTGAAAAAGGCGCAGGCCGTCGGCGTCGAGATCATCGGCGACATCGAAGTCTTTTTCCGCGAGCGCGCGAAGATCGCGCCCGGCTCGCCCGTCATTGCCATCACCGGCACCAATGGTAAATCCACCACAACTGCGCTGGTCGCTCATGTCATGCGGGTCGGCGGGTTCGACGTGCAGATGGGCGGCAACATCGGCACCAATATTCTTGACCTTGCGCCACCGGCAAACAGCCGGCTGCATGTCATCGAGCTGAGCACGTTCCAGATCGATCTGACGCCTTCGCTGGCGCCCACCATCGGCGTCATGATCAACCTGACGCCAGACCACCTCGACCGCCACGGCACGATGGAAAACTACGCTGCGATCAAGGAACGCGTTGTCTCGTCCAGCGACACCGCGATCTGCGGTGTTGATGATGCCTGGTCGAAGGACATGGCCGACCGGAGAGCGATGTCAGGCAAGCCGCTCGTGCGCTTCTCGGTGGGGCGCTTGCCCAGCGGGATCATCGCACGCGGCAGCACGATCAGCCGGATGGAAGGTGGCGAGGAATTTGAGATTGCCAGCCTCGTGGACATTGCGTCCCTGCGGGGCACGCACAACGCCCAGAACGCGGCTGCAGCAACTGCCGTTGCGCTCGCGCTCGGGCTTTCACCTGATGTGATCCGCAAAGCGCTGCGATCCTATGCATCACTGCCCCATCGCATGGAGCCGCTTGGCACGGTCGGAAAGACCGCCTTCATCAATGACAGCAAGGCGACCAATGCCGATTCCACACGCGGCGCGCTGGCGGGCGGCGAGGGCATCTTCTGGATCCTTGGCGGCAAGGAGAAGGATGGTGGCATCGAGGATCTGCGGCCGCTCTTCGGCGCGGTCGCGAAGGCCTATCTGATCGGCCACGCAACCGATGTCTTCGCTGTGACGCTGGAAGGAAACGTTCCCTACGAGCGCTGCGGGACGCTGGATATCGCCGTCAGCCACGCGGCATCGGATGCTGCGGCCAGCAGCTACGACCATCCCATCGTTTTGCTGTCGCCCGCCTGCGCCTCCTACGATCAGTACAAAAGCTTTGAGCATCGCGGCCAGCATTTCCGTGCGCTCGTCTGCGCGCTTCCCCAATTCACCCCGATCAAGGGAGATCAGTGATGGCATCTCGCGCTGAATCCGGCCTGATAAGCAACTGGCTCTGGACGGTGGACCGTCAGCTGATGATAGCGATTGGCATCCTGATGCTCTGCGGTATCGTCTTTGGCCTGGCCGCCAGCCCGGCGGTGGCCGAGCGCCTGCAACTCGCGACCTTCCATTTCGTCCATCGGCAGGCACTCTATCTGCTTCCAGCCATTGCCGTGATGTTCGCCGTCAGCTTTCTCAGCCCGCGTTACATCCGAAGGCTGGCCCTGCTTGTCTTTGTCGTGGGCATGGCCATGGTGGTGGCCACGCTGCTTTTTGGCACCGAGATCAAGGGCGCACGCCGCTGGATCAACCTGCCGTCGCCACTGGGCGCCATCCAGCCCTCGGAATTCGTGAAGCCGGCGTTCGTCATCGTTGCGGCCTGGGCGTTCTCGGAGGGTGCGAAGCGCTCGGAAATGCCAGGAACGCTTCTGGCGATCCTGCTTTTGCCTGCGACGATCATCCCTCTGATCCTTCAGCCTGACATTGGCCAGACCATGCTGATCTCGATTGTCTGGTGTGGCCTGTTCTTTCTGGCTGGCCTGCACGTGCTGTGGGTTGTCGGTCTGGCGGGGCTGGGCATGGGCGGCATCGTGCTGGCTTACAAATTCGTGCCGCATGTGACCAAGCGCATGGATAAGTTCTTCAGTGACAAGACAGGGCAGGACAGCTTCCAGGTCGACTCGGCGCTGGAGAGTTTCATTAGCGGTAGTCTGTTGGGCAAAGGTCCGGGGGAGGGCACCGTGAAGCGCCATCTGCCCGATGCCCATACGGACTTCATCTTCGCCGTGATTGGTGAAGAGTTCGGTATTCTCGTCTGCATCGCTCTGGTCGCTCTCTTCGCCTTCATCGTGTTGCGCTCGTTCTGGCTCGCAGGCCGAATCGCCGATCCTTTCTGCCGCTTTGCGGCGGCCGGTCTGGCGCTGTTGTTTGGCGTGCAGAGCTGCATCAACATGGCCGTCAACCTGCATCTGATGCCGCCCAAGGGCATGACACTGCCGTTCATCTCCTACGGCGGATCGTCACTCCTCAGTCTCGCCCTGTGCATGGGCTTCCTCATTGCCGTGACCCGCAAGCGGCCGCGTGCCGAAGCACAGCTTTCCCATGCGCCCCTGCCTGCCCAGACTGCGGGCAGCCTCGCATGAACCGGCAGACGGTCGCGCGTGGGCCGCTGATCGTGCTGGCGGCAGGTGGCACGGGGGGGCACCTGTTTCCTGCAGAATCCCTGGCACGAGAGCTGCAACTGCGCGGTTGCGCGGTGGAACTCATCTCCGACGATCGCGTCACGGAGTTCGCCAGCAGCTTTCCCGCCGATGCCGTCCACGAGGTGACGTCCGGCACGGTGACTGGCAAGGGGCTGGTCGGCAAGCTTATGGGCTCCATCGCGCTGGCGCGTGGTGTCTGGGAATGCCGGGGCTTGCTCAAGCGGCTTCAGCCCCAGGCTGTCGTCGGCTTTGGCGGATATCCAACGGTGCCACCGGTTCTGGCCGCGACTCTGCTGAAAATCCCAACCATCCTGCACGAACAGAATGCCGTGATGGGCCGCGCCAACAGGTTCCTGTCCGGGCGTGTCAGTCGCATTGCGACCGGCTTCACCATTGATCCGCGCTTCGTGCATGTCGGCAACCCTGTGCGGGCAGCCGTGTTGGAGGCGGCGCGGACAGCAATGCCGCCCCTTCACAGAAATGACCCCTTGCGCCTTCTGGTCTTTGGCGGCAGCCAGGGTGCCCGGATCATGGGCGAGATCGTGCCCCCCGCCATAGCAGGACTGTCGCAAGAGGATCGACAGCGCCTGCATGTCACGCAGCAGGTGCGCCAAGAGGATCTGGAGCGTGTGAAGGCGGCCTATGAATCGCTGGGAGTCGCCAGTGATTGCGCTCCGTTCTTCCGGGATCTTCCCCAGCGCATGGCTGCGAGCCATCTTGTCATCGGTCGCTCCGGTGCATCGACGGTCGCGGAACTGGCCGTGATTGGACGGCCTTCGATCCTGGTTCCATTGCCGGGATCGCTGGATCAGGATCAGGCGGCCAATGCGCGTGTGCTGGCCGATGGTGGCGCAGCGCAGATCATGCCACAGGCAACGTTCACGCCGACGGCACTGGGCCAGCGCCTGACCGAGCTCCTCGCCGATCCCGAAAGCCTGATGGCCATAGCAGCCAAAGCGAAGGACATGGGCATTTCGGATGCAGCGTCCCGCCTCGCAGATGTGACGCTTCAGGTTGCAGGCCTTGAGAATTGGACTAAAGCGACCGCATAGGTCCGGAGATGACACCATGAAACTTCCGCGCGAACTCGGCGCCATTCACTTCGTCGGCATTGGCGGCATTGGTATGTCCGGCATTGCCGAAGTGCTGCACAATCTTGGTCACAAGGTGCAGGGCTCGGATGCCAGCGACAACGCCAACGTCAAGCGTCTGCGCGAGATGGGCATCACCTGCTTCATCGGACACAAGGCCGAGAATCTGGGCGAGACAGAAGTCCTGGTGGTCTCGACTGCGATCAAGAAGGACAATCCCGAGCTTGTGGCGGCGCGGGAAAAGCGCATTCCCGTGGTGCGGCGTGCCGAGATGCTGGCCGAATTGATGCGCCTGAAGAGCTGCGTCGCCATTGCGGGCACCCATGGCAAGACGACAACGACATCGATTGTCGCCACACTGCTGGATGCGGGCAAGTTCGATCCCACCGTGATCAACGGTGGCATCATCTACGCCTATGGCACTAACGCCCGCCTGGGCGCGGGCGACTGGATGGTGGTCGAGGCGGACGAGAGCGACGGCACCTTTCTCAAGCTGCCCGCCGACGTCGCCATCGTCACCAACATCGATCCCGAGCATCTCGATCACTTCAAGACCTTTGATGCGATCAAGGACGCCTTCCGCACCTTTGTCGAAAATCTTCCATTCTACGGCTTCTCCGTGATGTGCCTGGATCATCCGACGGTGCAGGAACTCGTCGGCAAGGTTCAGGACCGACGCGTCATCACCTACGGAGAGAATCCGCAGGCGGATTACCGTCTGCTCGATATCGTGGCGAAGGGCAGCGAAATGCGGTTCACGCTTCTGGTGCGTGATAGAAAAACCGGTGAGGATCGCGTGATCCGTGATCTGATGATGCCGATGCCGGGCAAGCACAATGCGCTCAATGCAACGGCTGCCATTGCTGTGGCTGAAAACCTCGGCATGCCGATGGACGCCATCCGCACCGCGCTTGCCGGTTTCGGCGGTGTAAAACGGCGCTTCACCAAAACGGGAGAGTGGAACGGAGTCACCGTGTTTGACGACTACGGCCACCATCCGGTTGAGATTTCAGCTGTGCTGAAGGCGGCCCGCGCGGCCACGCAAGGGCAGGTCATTGCCGTGATGCAACCGCATCGCTACACGCGGCTGTCATCGCTGTTTTCGGATTTTGCGGCCTGCTTCAACGATGCGGATCACGTCATCATCGCACCGGTCTATGCGGCAGGAGAGCAGCCGATCGAGGGCGCTGATGCGGATGATCTGGTCGCCGGCATCAAGGCGCGCGGCCATCGCTCGGTCGCCCTGATGGAAACACCCGAGGCGCTCGCAGGGATGGTGAAGGCTCGCGCCAAGCCGGGTGATTTCGTGATCCTCCTGGGGGCCGGCACGATTACACAATGGGCCTATACGCTGCCGGGCGAGTTGGCGAAGGCGTGAACGTTATTCGCTCGCCATATCCGGCATGAACGGCAGGTCCGTATCATCCGGCTTCGCGCCCGCCGCAGTAAGCATGGCGTGAACCTGTCCCCGATGATGCGTCTGGTGATTGAAGAAATGCGTGATGAGCAGCCATTTCGCTTTCGACACATCGCGGCCCTGCGCACCTGAGAACCACGTGAGATCACCTGTCAGCCAGTCCGGCTGCAGGCGGTCAGCCCAGCTGATGATCGCCTCATCCATAGCCTTGCGCTTCGCCACAAGGTGAATCCAGTCAGAGAAATGACTGGATGAATCCTTGATGCCCCCCGCGGGCTTCTCCCAGTTGGCAAACCGATATAGCCAGATGCAGTCACCCCAGAGCAGATGGCTCAGCGTGCCGTGGATCGAACCAAAAAAAGCACCGCGATTTTCCCGGCGTGCCGCGTCGGAGAGTTCTCCTGCCGCGCGGTACAGGCTGCGGTTCTGCCAGGCATTGTACCGCGCCATCAGGCGCACATGATCGACTGAGATCAAGCCCCGCCACCCCGCATCCGCGTCGCCATCAGGCCAATCGTCTTCATATAGACGCCAGCCTTGTTCCATTCGCGCAAGGCACCCTCGTTGGTCGTGCCTTCGCCCCAGCCTGCTCCCCGCTGCCAGCCCTTGCGGCGCAGGAAATTGGCGGTGGAAGCCAGCACGTCCGGAACGGAGGAGACCAGGTTGGGATGGCCGTCGCCATCGAAATCCACAGCATAGTTGACGTAGGACGACGGCATGAACTGGGTCTGGCCGATTTCACCCGCCCAAGCGCCCTTCATGGAGGCGATCGGCAGGTCGCCGCGCTCCACGATCTTCAGCGCCGACAACAGTTCGTTCTCGAAGAAGGCCTGACGGCGGCAATCCGACGCCAGCGTCGCCACGGAGCGGATGATCGGCAGGTTGCCACGCTGTGCGCCGAAATTGGTCTCAAGCGCCCAGATCGAAACGAGAATCTCAGCGGGAACGCCGAACTGGGTTTCCAGCCGTGTCGCCAGCCCGCGGTTCTGCACGATCCAGTTGCGGCCCTTGGCGATCATCGCGTCGGATACGCGCCGACGATAGAAATCCTCGAAGGACATGCGGAAGGACTTCTGGTTGCGGTCAAGACCGATCACGGTCGGATTGTAGGTGACGCCCGCAAGCCCGCGGTCGATCGCGGCCTGCGAAATGCCGGCAGCGCGTGCCCGTCCCTTGAAGCCTTCGAGCCAGGGACCGAAGGCTGCTGCGGTGCTGCCGCAGGCCTGCGCATGGGCTGGTGCTGTGCCGAGCAAAAGGCCGACAGCGATTGCAATCGGAAGGGCACGGAGAGCGGAAACGCGTTTCATGGGGCTATCCTGTGGTCTGCGATGTGAATCAATGCCGAGAGGCTAACACAACTTCAACCGAAGCTGGAAAGTCTTCCTGTGCCCATCGGCCGATTGCTTTACGGGTTGCCTGTTCTCG
>JANMFA010000541.1:0-8766 GCA_031377545.1 Hyphomicrobiales bacterium
AAAACTCGTTTTTAAACCCCCCCACCCGGGGTTTTTTTGTCCGGCGGGGGTTATTTCGTCCCTAACCCCCCACCCCCACACCACACCCCGCGGGTTTTTCCCTGGTCCTGTGCCCCCTTTAACAACCCCGGCGGCGCATTATTTCGCCATTGCCAGACTGCTGACCATGTCGCTCCACTCTGTGGCACCGGGCGAAGGTGATGCCATATCGAGGGCGGCCGCAGACTTCTTCGAATAGACACTGCGGTCATTCAGGACGGCGATCATCGCTTCGGCGATTGCGGCGGATGTCGCCGTTCGTGTCACCCAGCCTGCCTTGCCGTAGCCGATCTGTTCCGGCAGGGCTCCAACCGGGGTAACGACAGCCGGCAAACCATAGCCGCAGCCTTCCGCAATGACACCGGACTGGCTGGCTTCCAGATATGGACAGACGATCACGTCATGGGTCTCCATCAGGGTATCGACCTCGGCCTCCAGCAGCCAGACGAGCTTTTGCAGATCGACCTGGGGATACTGACTGAACGCATTAATCACAAACTCCCGCTCGTTGCCGTTGCCCGCGATTGTCAGACGCCAGTCATAACGATCCGCCAACTGGCTGACAGCCTCCGCGAGGATATCAAGGCCTTTGTATTGCAGCAGTCGCCCAAGGAAGAGAAAGCGCACGGGGCCCTTGTCGAGTTCGCGTGGTGTTGTCACCACGCGGGGCACCAGCTTGCCCAATGGCGCAATGCGCATGGCGGCGCGGCGCTTGGCGGGCAGCGAAATCCGGGCGTTCTCACCAACGAATTTCGACATGGCGACCGTGAGAGTCGCCTGTTTGATGAGAGCATTCTGCGACAGGATCTGGAACAGGCGCGCATAGTCGCCTGGATGCGGCCACGCATCATGGATGACATAGACAAGTTTTTTGCCCAACCACGTGGCCAACGCGCCGATTGCCCATGCCTGGGCAAAATTCATCGGAATGACGATGACGTCGGGGTCAAACCGCTTGATGGTCCGGCGGAGCTGCAGAAGCTGGCGCGGAAGGTTCAAGAGAATCGAGCCGAATGACAAATGCCCCACGGTTCCTTCGACGATATCGACGTCACCGGAAATTGCACGCGCCGCGTCCAGCCAGGCATTGTTTGCGTGGAGCGAGAACATCACGTGACTGGCACCAAAATGCTCAATCAACTCCGTGCCTATGCGATGTGAGCAGCGGATACCCGCGCCACTTGTTCCCCAGAAGATGACCATGCAGCGGACTGCCGCCACGGTGCTATCGGAAGTATCACTCATTCCAGGGCTTCTTCCAGATCCTCAGGCTGCCTTCCCGGCTCGCATGCATCTTTGCAACAATGCAGATGTATGTCCATGCGAGATGCGGCCTGCATGAGCGCGGATATCACAAGCCCATTCGCAGGGAAATCACCGCCATGATACCTTTTGGTATGCGCAACGGACATGCGACATAGTGATTGAACGCGCTTATCTGACGTTGTAACGACTTTTGCGAAGAGACTCGATCAAGCTTGGCTTTTCTTGCAAGTTTGGCATGTAACGGACAAAGCGCGGGGATGTGTATGCGCAGTCGCCAATCGCATTCCGCAGGGCAGTGCACGATGAAGACATTTGTGATTGCCGAGATCGGGGTCAACCACAACGGCAGCCTCGATCTTGCGCTCGAGCTTGTGGATGCGGCGGTGGACGCCGGAGCCCAGGCTGCCAAGTTCCAGACATTCAAGGCCGATGCCATCACGGTGAAGAACGCGGGCACCGTCGCCTACCAGAAAGCCAAGGCTGGTGCAGACGATCAGCACGCCATGCTGAAGAAGCTGGAACTGGGCGAGCGGGAGCATGAACGGGTGGCGGCGCATTGTGCAATGCGTGGCATCGAATTCATGTCGACCGCATTCGACGCGGGCTCGCTTGACCTGCTTTGCCGCCTCGGCGTCAGACGCCTCAAGGTGCCGTCAGGCGAGGTGACCAACGAGCCCTATCTGGTGGATTGCGCCAGCCGGGGCCTGCCGATCATTCTGTCCACGGGCATGGCGACACTGGATGAGGTTGTCGAGGCCTGCAAGGTCATCGGCAGTACCTGGAATCTCAGGGCCAACAGGCCAGAAGGCGACGACGCCCTCACTGTTCTCCATTGCACCAGCTCCTATCCGACGCTGCTGGCGGATGTGAATCTGCAGGCCATGACCACGCTCGCGCTCAAGATCGGCGCGCCCGTTGGCTATTCCGATCACACACAGGGAATCTTCGTGCCGCCGCTTGCCGTTGCCATGGGCGCTGTCGTCATCGAGAAACACCTGACACTCGACCGGACAATGGAGGGGCCGGACCATTCCGCATCGCTGGAACCCGACGAAATGACCGCCATGATCCGGGCTATCCAGGACGTGGAAGTCCTGAAAGGCGACGGCGTCAAGGTGCCACGGGAAGCAGAAATGGAAGCCCGTCAACTCGTGCGCCGTGGTCTGAAAGCGGCCCGCGACCTGTCGGCAGGCGTGGTTCTTTCTGCGGAGGATATCACCATCCTGCGGCCCGCCACAGGCCTTTCACCCTCACGTCTGGCGGATGCGGTCGGCGCGCGCTTGCGACACGCGCTTCCTGCCGGCAGCCCGATCACCAGTGCCGATCTTACACTCTGACACACCGACAGCCCCAAGGACGCCAGGACAACTGATGCTTATCTATCCCGATCCCCGCAAAGACACGCTCGACGCGGCCGCCTATGCCCCGGACAATGGCAACCCGCGCACCATGTACGGGCTGCCGCAGGACGTCTTCTTCTGCAAGGAATGTGTCATATCCAACCAGCGCCCCAATTCGGCGGTGGAGTACAAGCACACCAAGGACAGCAAGAAGGTCGCCATCGCTTTCAATGAGGACGGTGTCTGCGATGCCTGCCGGAACGCCAAACGCAAGCACGAGATCATCGACTGGGACCGTCGCCGTCACGAGCTGACGGTGCTGTGCGACAAATACCGCTCGCGCAACGGTTCTTATGATTGCCTGGTGCCAGGATCGGGCGGCAAGGACAGCTTCTACCAGTCGTGGATGCTGAAATACGAGTTCAACATGAACCCGCTGACCTGCACCTGGGCTCCGCATATCTATACAGAATGGGGCTGGCGGAATTTCAACCGCTGGATCCATTCGGGCATGGACAATTTCCTGCTCACGCCCAACGGTCGGGTGAAGCGCCTGATGACCCGGCTGGCGGTCGAGAATCTTTTCCATCCCTTCCAGCCGTTTATCATCGGTCAAAAAGGTTTTGCGCCGAAATTCGCGGCCTCGCAGAACATCCCGTTGATCTTCTACGGCGAGAACGAGGCGGAATACGGCAATCCCATCGCCGACAATGAATCGGCGCTCAGGGACTGCAATTATTTCTCGAGCACGGATGAGAGCGACATCTACCTCGGCGGTGTCTCGATCCGGGATCTGGTCGAGAAACATGACGTGCGCCGGACCGATATCCAGACCTACATGCCGGCCAACCCGCTGGAGCTGAAGGACAAGGGCATCGAGGTGCATTACCTCGGCTACTATCTGAAGTGGCACCCGCAAGCGGCGTATTACTTCGCTGTCGAGAACGGTGGATTCGAGGCCGCGCCCGAGCGAACGCCTGGCACCTATTCGAAATACAATTCGATCGATGACCGCATCGATGATCTTCACTACTACACCACCCACATCAAGTTTGGCATCGGGCGCTCCACCTATGATGCCGCGCAGGAAGTACGCTCGCAGGACATCGAGCGTGAAGAGGCGGTGGCGCTCGTGCAGCGCTATGATGGCGAGTATCCAGAGCGCTTTTCAGAAGAACTGCTGACCTATCTCAGCCTGCCACCCGAGCAGTTTCCCAAATCGTCGAAGCTGTTCGAGGATCCCATCATGGACCGGGCGTATTTCGACGCGCTTGCAAACCGCTTCCGTCCACCGCATCTGTGGTCTCACGACAGGGGACAGTGGAAGCTCAGGCGCACGGTCTTTGATCAGAACTGACGAGCTTCCAGGACAACCCCCGTGAACAGACGACTGATAGCCAGGCTCGACGTCAAGATGCAGCACCTGATCAAGGGCGTGCATCTCGAGGGCTGGCGCAAGGTGGGTGATCCGCAGGAGCGGGCTGTGCTCTATGCCGCACAGGGTGCCGACGAACTTCTCTACATGGATGTTGTTGCCAGCCTCTATGGCCGCAACAACCTGAGCGAGATCGTGAGGAACGTGGCTTCGAAGGTTTTCGTGCCGGTCACCGTTGGCGGCGGCATCCGCGATCTGGCGGCGGTGCGTGCCCTGCTTGCGGTGGGAGCCGACAAGGTGGCGATCAACACTGCTGCGACGCTTAACCCAGACATCCTGCGGGCCATCTCCGACACCTATGGATCACAGGCCACGGTGCTGTCGATCGAGGCGCAGAAGCAGCCCGGTGGCGGGTGGGAGGCCATGACTGACAACGGCCGCAATCACAGCGGCCTTGATGTGGTGGCGTGGGCCGTCAAGGCGCAGCAACTGGGTGCGGGCGAAATTCTGCTGACATCCATTGATCAGGATGGAACAGGACGCGGGATGGATGCCGAACTCATCCGTCAGGTTTCGACGAGTGTCGATATTCCCGTTATCGCCAGCGGCGGCGTCGGTACAGTGAGCCATGCGGTGGATATCCTGCGATCACCTGCGGTCAGCGCGGTCGCGATGGCCAATGCCCTGCACAAGGGGGCCGTGACGATCGGTGCCGTGCGTGCGGCCTGCCGTGATGCGGGCATCGGCGTGCGCTCCTTGCCTGAGGAGATGGCAGCATGAGCATGCGCGTCGTTGTCGTGGACTACGGAATCGGCAATGTGTTTTCGGTCTGTAACGCCCTGAAGGCCATCGGTGCGGAGGTCAGCCTGACGCGCTCGCTGGCGGAAATCCGTTCGGCAGACCGACTGATCCTGCCGGGCGTTGGAGCCTTCGCGCGTGCCATGAATGCGCTTCGGGATCTGGGGCTGGATGATGTCATCCGCAACTATGTCGCAACGGAGCGGCCGTTCCTTGGCATCTGTATCGGCATGCAGGTTCTGATGGACCACAGCACGGAATTCGGGCAGCACGCTGGCCTCGGCTTCTTCCCTGGTGGGGTCGAGCGTATTCCCTCTGCCAATGCTGCGGGCCTGCACATCCGTGTGCCGCATATCGGCTGGTCAAGCCTGCGGCAGGAACGTTCCTGGGCCGGGACGCCCCTGGCCGGGGCAGGTGACGGCTCGGTCTATTTCGTGCATTCCTACCATTGCATGCCCACGGATCCTGCACATCGGCTGGCAAATGTGGACTATGACGGCGTCGCCGTCACGGCCGCCATCCAGCGCGACAATATCGTTGGCCTCCAGTTCCATCCCGAGCGCAGCGGCACGGTTGGTCAGTCCATTCTCGCCGGGTTCGTCAGTGAACGGGCCGGTGCGCCGCTTCCCGCATGATGAAACTCCTCTGCCTCGGTGCCGGGGGGCACGCCGCGGTTGTCATCGACAGCGTCAACGCCATGTCCATCTCGGCACATGTTCGCGTGGTCGGCCTGGTCACGAAAGCAGGCGGGGCATCGTCTGTCCTGGGGATTCCCGTGCTTGGCGATGACGACGATATACCAAGGCTTGTTAGCCAGACCGGTGCCGAGGGCTTTGTCATCGGCTTGGGTATGGTGAGGGGAGGAGACCCATTGCGCGCAAGGCTTTTCAGCCTGGCTCTTGCATCAGGTCTCAGACCCTTCACTATCTTGCACCCATCCGCCGTTGTCAGTCCTCACGCCCGGATTGCAGCTGGCGCAACCATCATGGCAGGTGCAGTCATCCAGCCGCGCGCCAGCATCGGCGAAAACGCCATCATCAACACACGGGCCAGCATCGACCATGATTGTGTCATCGGGGCCCATGCGCATGTCGCGCCGGGCGTGACTTTGTCCGGTGATGTCCGGGTCGGTCATACGGCGCATCTGGGAACGGGGGCCGTGGTTCGAAACGGCATTGTCATTGGTGACAACGCAACGGTTGGCGCCGGCGCGGTTCTCATTTCGGATTGCCCGGCCGGTGCTACGATGACAGGCGTGCCCGCCGGTATTGCTGGGAAGGCTGCGACATGACGATCGCCTCAAGCCAAGTGCAGAAATCGGGCCTGTCCGCTGCCGAGCGGTCGACGGCGCTCTATGCCGTGAGCGAGTATGGCGAATTCTTCAGTCTGGTCGAAATCGCGAAACTGGTTCAGGCGGAATTGGGTCTGCATCCCGTTTTTCTCTTCAAGTCGGACTACGGAGCATTGCGCAACCACACCCATCTGCTTGAGCGTCTTAATTTTTCGTGGACCACTGCGCTTTCGGACAAGCTGGAGTTCGATGCGCGGGGAGTCGAGCCAGGCCTCAGCGACTACATCCCGACAAACCTCCTGCGCGAGGCTTCGCTGAAAGGGACTGACGAACAGGCGGCGGTTTCCGGACCGGCAGCAAATATGTCGCCTGCCGCGAGTCTGCTGTGGGATTTGCGGCTGTTCGCCGAGAGGGTCCGGTCCAGGCTGCAGCGTGGACGTAGTGCCGACATCGCGGCCGAGCGACGCCCGTTCTTCAACCTGATCGGATACTACCGCAAGAAGCTTAATCTGATGGACAGAATCATCGTGCGGTTCAGACCGCAGGTCATCATCACGGGACAAGACTATCCACTGTCGATCTCGACTTTGGCTGGCCACGCAGGCGCGAAGGCGGGGATTCCAATGGCGGTCATTCCGTTCTCGATGACGCCGACCACGAAAGAGATTGCCGAATCGTTTTTTGGCTCGCGCACCAACGAGATCAAGCGGCGCCTTCTGACGCCCCGTTTTCAGGCCGTCCTGGGCAACTGGCTGCACACCTACCGAGGGCGCGTCTATTCGCGCCTCAGCATCCCTGAAGCGCGTGCTTCCGACGCTCTCAGGCTAACGCCCTCACAACCCTGGACGCCGAATTCGGGCCTTGGCGTCGTCTTCGCGCCTAGCCCGCAAGGGCATGATTACGCAGGCATGGCCGGAATCGCCGAAAACCAGCGGCGCCTGACCGGGGCCTTGTGGTCAGACAAGCTGATCGGGCAAGCTGAAACCCGGAGCGAACGGCGTGATTCCCTGATGCGGGATATTCTTGTGTTCGAGACCTATGCCCGCAATGTTGCCCGTTCCCGCACGGTGCCCCGCAGGCCTGATCCCATCCGTGTAGAAGCCTCGGACAAGGACAGGACGCTGCTGATCTTTTCGTGGCCGCCGAACCAGAATCCGCGCAAGGCTAACGGGTTTGCGACGGTCGAAGAGATGAACGCGGCGCTGGCAGAAATGCTGATCGCACTCGCCATGTCGGCCTCAGTGAAGATTGCAATCAGCCTCCATCCCACCCTCGTGGGGACGTCGCTTGGAACGGAACTCAAGAGAGCGGGACTTTACGTCATCGACAGGCCCCTGATCGAGGTCGTGGATTGTGCCGACATCTTCTGCGCCACCGTGTCGTCGACGCTGCTGTGGTCGGTGCAGGCAGGCGTTCCCTCGGTCAACCTCGATATCTACAGTTATGGCTATATCGAGTTCAAGGAAGCGGGCATGTGCGAGGCGAGCACGGTGCCGGGGCTGAAGGCGGAACTGCTGAAACTCATCGAGGATCAAACGTACCGTGACGCGGTGAAAGCCAGCCAGGATCGCGTGCGTGAGCACTGGACCATGCCTGATGGCAAGGCGTCGGAGCGGATCATCGCGGCGCTGGCGAGCATGCTGCCGGACGGGGCAGAAAAGCGGTGACGGGCAAAGTCCTCGCCATCATTCCTGCACGTGGCGGTTCCAGGCGCTTGCCGGGCAAGAACCTGATGCCGTTGCATGGCCAACCGATGATTGCCTGGACAATCCGCGCGGCGCTCGAAGCGACCTTTGTGGATCGCGTGATCCTGAGCTCCGATGATGAGGCCATTATGGCGGCAGCGGCCAATCTCGGCTGCGAGGTGCCGTTCCGGCGCCCCGACCATCTGGCGACCGATGACGCCACGACGATCGATGTGATCCTGCATGCGCTCAAGGCTGCGGTGAAGTCGGAAGCAAGCCCGCCGGACATGGTGATTATTCTCCAGCCAACGTCGCCCCTGCGTCTGCCGGAGGATATTGACGGGGCGGTGCAGCGGTGTCGCGAGCGGCGGGCTGCAAGCTGCATCTCGGTGACTGACCTGCCCAAGCCAAAATCGTTCTATGCGCGTCGGACTCCATCAGATGCCTTGAAGACGGGCGGAGTCTTCATGACGGGCGATGGGTCGGAGCCGGTGCTGATCAATGGCGCGGTCTATGCGGTCGAAACGGAGCATCTCCTGCGCACCGGAACTCTTTACGGCGACAGCACCGTCACCTGGTCCATGCCGTTCGAACGCTCGGTCGACATCGACACATCCGGTGACTTCGCGCTGGCGGAAGCCCTGTGGCGCTTTTCGTGGGGGCGTCAGGCGACGGCCTGACGGTCGTGGACCCGCCGCCAGATCGTGCCGTCCGAAAAGGCAAGGGTTGCGCTTGCAGCATCATCGCTGACGAAGACAATTGATCCATCACCCGAGGTCGCGGCGGATGGCAAAGCCGCCTTGGCGAAGCTGCCGACACGCGCCGCACCGCCCACATGCAGCGGCGCAGTCGGTGTCGCCATGTTCACGCCGACAAATCCGTTGGTATGCACACGCAGCCGGGTGACTCCATTTTGCAGGAAGCGGATCGGATTGTTGCCGCCATAGGCATAGAAGGTGATGCCATCGGCGT
>JANMFA010000549.1:0-2527 GCA_031377545.1 Hyphomicrobiales bacterium
GCATGATTTCTGGCACGGGCACGCTGAGCGGTGCCTCGCCCCAGACGATCTTCACGCCCTGATTCAGGAACATGATGATCCCGAAGGTGGCCAGAACCTGCTCGAGGTGATCCCGGTCGTAAAGGTGTCGGAAAACGACCACTTCAAGGATGAGGCCGAGAACGAGGGCTGCGGCCAGGGCCATCGGCAGGGCCAGAAACAGATTGCCCGTGAGCGCCGTGAACGTGACGGCAAGATAGGCCCCCAGCATGTATTGCACGCCATGCGCCAGGTTGATGAAGTCCATCACTCCGAACACAAGCGTCAGGCCGGCAGCAACCAGAAAAAGCAGCACGCCGAGTTGCAGGCCATTCAGGCACTGGATGAGAAAAAGCGTGGTGTTCATGGGGATTCCGGAATCACAGCCGTTGCCTCGATTTCCACCATCGCGTCCGGTTCCACAAGCGAAAGCACCTGCACCAGCGCCATGGCGGGAAAATTCTTGCCGAAGATATCGCGGTAGGCCACGCCGATGTCGCGCAATGAGGCGCGATAGGCCGCCATGTCGGTGACATACCATGTAAGACGCACGAGATGCTCGGGGCCCGCCTTGGCCTCAGCAAGGATCGCATGGATGTTGGACAGTGTCTGTCTGACCTGCGGCACGAAGCCATCGGCGAAGATGCCATGCTCATCCCAGCCGACAACGCCGCCGGTGACGATCACCTCACCCTTGGCCACGATCCCGTTGGCGTAGCCTCTTGGCTGGGGCCAACCGGGCGGGTGCAGTCTTCGGTTCACTGTCGGATGTGTCATGTCAAACCTGCTTTTCTGCCGCCAGCCGCATCGTCCACGGCCATTTGCCGCAGGGCAAAGCGTTGCAGCTTGCCGGTGTTGGTACGCGGCAGATCAGGGACATAGGCGATGGCGCGGGGGTATTTGTACGGGGCGATCTCGGCCTTCACGAAATCCTGCAGGGCCTTGGTGAGCGCGGCCGTGCCGTCATGACCGGGCCTGAGCACGACATAGGCCTTCACAATCATGCCACGGTCGTGATCGGGCTGGCCGACAACCCCGCATTCTGCCACGGCAGGATGGGTGAGCAGGCAGCTTTCCACTTCCGGTCCCGCGATGTTGTATCCGGATGACACGATCATGTCGTCCGAGCGGGCCTGATACCAGAAATAGCCATCGGTATCGCGCACATAGCTGTCTCCGGTGATGTTCCAGCCATGCATGACGTACTTTCTCTGCCTGTCGTCCGCGAGATAGCGGCATCCCGTGGGACCGCGCACCGCGAGGCGGCCAATGGCACCATCGGGAACAGGATTGCCGTTCTCGTCGAGCACCGCGGCTTCGTAGCCAGGCACCGGCAGGCCGGTGCTGCCCGGACGGATGCTCTCCTCCGGTGCCGCAATGAAAATATGCAGCATTTCCGTCGCCCCGATGCCATCCATCAGCGGCAGGCCTGTTGCGGATTTCCACGCCTCGAAGGTCGCAAGCGGCAGCGCTTCACCGGCGGACACACATTTGCGCAGGCTGGAGATATCGTGTTCGCCAAGCTTGCCCAGCATGGCGCGGTAGGCCGTGGGTGCAGTAAAACAGACCGTTGCCCTGAACTGCGCGATGGCCGGCATCAGCCTGTCGGGCGGCGCTGATTCCAGCAGGACAGCGGAAGCACCGATGCGAAGCGGAAACAGCACAAGGCCACCGAGCCCGAACGTGAAGGCCAGCGGGGGCGAACCGATGAACCGGTCGGAGGCCACTGGCTTCAGCACCTGGCCGGAATAGGCATCGCAAATCGCGAGAAGATCGTGGTGGAAATGCATCGTGCCCTTCGGCTCGCCCGTGGTGCCGGATGTGAAGCCGATCAGGCACACGTCATCCTGCGCCGTATCAACCGCCTGAAAATGCTCATAGCCCGCCTGCGCCATCAGGCTTTCCAGCGTTCCGCCGTCTCCCCAGCAGATGACGCGGGGAGATTGCGCCGATGCCGCCTTGGCCTTGTGCATCTCGTCATGGAGAGACTGGTCGCATAGCGCGAGGCCAATCCGTGCCTTGTCCAGCGGATAGACCAGTTCCTTCGCCCGCAGCATCGGCATGGTGCAAACGACCACCCCACCGGCCTTGATCACGGCAAAGACTGCGGCCACCAGCATCGGGGTATTGGCGGAACGCAACAGCACGCGGTTTCCCGCAACAAGCCCCAGATCGCGCACCAGCACATTGGCGATCCGGTTCACCTTGTCCTGCAGGTCTGTGTAGGTCCAGCTTCCGGAATGCGCAATCAGGCAGGGTGCATCGCCATGACCTGCCTCGACATGCCGGTCAACGAAGGCGACGGCGCAGTTCAGACGGTCGGGGTAGGTGAGTTCCGGCAAAGAAAAGGAAAACGGAGGCAGCTGATCCTCTGGCGGCAGGTTGTCCCGCGTGAACGTGTCGAGATGCGCGGAGCGGTGCATCATGCGGCCCCTGCTCCGAACGCCTTGATCGCTTCGCGTGCGATCACAATCTTCTGCACATCCGTTGCGCCTTCGTAGATGCGCAG
>JANMFA010000569.1:0-5973 GCA_031377545.1 Hyphomicrobiales bacterium
AGCCGTCGCTCCGGCAAACACGGCGCCCGCGAGAGCGAGAGTCTTGAGGCTGCCCATAAGTCTAGTCCCTTGTGTATGGCCAGACCAGATTTACGCAACGGTCCGACACTGATGCCAACACAAGCGAAAATGGCAGCAAAAACCTAAGGAGGGGTTAAGGTTAACGCTTAACCAAGCCGCTGCAGGCACGAAAGGCGGGAAAAGCTGAATTGTTGCAGAAACGCAACGTCACTGGAATCGGCACCTTTGGGATCAGGCCTCTGGCTCCAGATCCTCGACCATGGTTTCGATGCTGGTATCGCCGAGGTTTTTGGCGACCTTCTTCAGGAGTCGACGCAACCGCCGGATATCCTTGTCATCAAGGCCGACCAGAGCCTGCTTTTCGACCTTCTTGGCCGTCCTGCGCAATTCATCGATCCGGCTGCTGCCTTCCGCAGTGATGAAGACAGCCACGCGCCGGGCATCATCCTCGATGCCGCGGCGCTCCAGCAAACCCTGCGCCGCCATGCGGGCGATCATCTTCGAGGCTGTGGGCGGCTTGATGCGCAAGGCATCCGCGATGGCTGTCATCGTCACGCCATCATCATCAGCCAGAAGCTGAAGGACCTGATCCTGACCTGGGAAAAGACCGATTTCCGCCAGCAAGGCTGCCATGTAGGCCCGGTGTCGGCGTGCGGCCAAGGTCAGCGCCTGGCCCACCGCCTTGATGTCGTTGGATCTAGCCATGATCAACCCCGTATCTGGCCACCGCATGCCTCGCGCTCATGACAGTTCTGTGACACCCGTCATGGGCTGGGCATCAGGGTGCCTTGCCATGGGCTCACCCGCCAAGCGCCGCCTTCACCATCTGGCTGGCGCGGGCAAAATCCATCTGCCCTGCGTACCTGGCCTTAAGGGTAGCAACCACCTTGCCCATGTCCTTCATCGACGCAGCACCGGTTTCGGCCACCGTCTGGATGATGGCGGATTGCATGGCCACCTCGTCCATCTGCTTGGGCAGATAACCGTTGATGACCTCCACCTCGGCCTGCTCGCCTGCAGCCAGTTCAAGGCGGCCAGCCTGGGTAAAGATAGTGATCGATTCCTGACGCTGCTTCACCATCTTCTGCATGAGCGCCAGGATGTCATCATCGGTCAGTTGGCCCTTGCCAAGGCCGCGCGCCTCGATGTCCTTGTCCTTGAGGGCCGCCTGGATCATACGGATCGTCGAAGTTCTGGCTTTTTCGCCTGCCTTCATGGCAGTCTTGACGTCTTCCATCAGCGTGTCGCGCAGGCTCATTGCTTTATCCCTTCAGGAACGTCTGGATGCGGTTGACCATATGGGATGTCTCGCCTAACACCGCCACCTAGCCAGAAACTTGTCATACCAGCGCCGCAGCGGGCCAACCGCGCAGGCCATCCGGCGCGCGAGGGCATAGAATGACGAAAGCCAATCAGCAAGCTTCAACTGCGGGCACAGCATCCGAAGGCTGGTCCGAACCCAGAGCGACCGCCGTCCTGGTCCTGGCAGATGGAACCGTCATCGAAGGCGTGGGACTGGGTGCCACGGGCGAAACGTCGGGCGAGGTCTGTTTCAACACGGCGATGACGGGATATCAGGAGATCCTGACCGATCCGTCGTATGCCGGACAGATCATCACCTTCACCTTCCCCCATATCGGCAATGTCGGCGTGAACGAGGACGATGTCGAAACCGTCAACATGGCGGCAGCATCAGGCACGCGCGGCATTGTTCTGCACGCCGGAATCAGTTCGCCCTCCAATTACAGGTCCACGCGCCATCTGGACGCTTGGCTGAAGGCGCGTGGCATCATCGGGATGGCGGGCGTCGATACACGCGCGCTCACCGCGCTGATCCGCGATCACGGCATGCCCAATGCAATGATGGCCCATCAGCCTGACGGACAGTTTGATCGAGCGGCGTTGCAGAAAAAGGCAAAGGCACTGCCCTCGATGGCAGGGCAGGATCTCGTGCCGCTGGTGACGGGTAGCCAGCGTTACGGCTGGGACGAGGCAGACTGGGACTGGAAAACCGGCCACTTCGCCAAACAGGGCCGGACAACCTTCCATGTCGTCGCCATCGACTATGGGGTGAAGCGCAACATCCTCCGCCTTCTCGCCGAACGCGGCTGCAAGGTTACGGTTGTTCCGCCCACGGCCTCCGCCGAGGATATCCTCGCACTCAAGCCGGATGGTGTCTTTCTCGCCAATGGTCCTGGCGATCCCGAGGCCACAGGAGAGTATTCCGTGCCGGTGATCAGGGCCTTGCTTGACAGCAAGATACCCATGTTCTGCATCTGCCTCGGACACCAGATGCTGGCGCTCGCCATCGGTGCCAAAACGATGAAGATGAAACAGGGCCATCACGGCGCCAATCATCCGGTCATGGATTATACCACCAGCAAGGTCGAGATTGTCTCCATGAACCATGGCTTTGCGGTGGATTCGAAGACTTTGCCTGCAAACGCGAAGGAAACCCACCGCTCGCTGTTCGATGGTTCCAACTGCGGCCTCGAGCTGACGGACCGTCCGGCGTTCTCGGTGCAGCATCACCCGGAAGCCAGCCCCGGTCCCCGCGACAGCCATTATCTCTTTGATCGCTTTGTCTCGATGATGGACAAGGCGAAAGTCGCGGCCTGACGGGATGTCCAGTTGGGTCGACTACTGGAATTCGGACCACCCGATCTATGTGAATGATCGGCACAAGGCACTGCATGCCGCGGGCATCGCGCGGGATTTCGGACGTCACGTCAAATCGAAGGCGGCCGTGATTCTCGACTACGGCTGTGGCGAGGCGCTCTATGCCGAGGATGTCGCGAGACTTTGCAGCAGGCTGGTCTGCTCGGACGCGGCCCCGGCTGTCAGGGAGAAGCTGGCCGAAAGAGTTGCCGCGATACCCAGGATCGGGGTTGAGTCGCCGCAACAGACGGAAGCCTCACCCGACGCAACCTATGACCTGATCGTGGTCAATTCCCTGCTGCAATATCTGTCCATCGATCAGCTCTCGGCACTGCTCTCGCTTTGGCGGCGCCTGCTGAAGCCCAACGGTCGCCTTGTGCTCGCCGATGTCGTCCCGCCTGATGTCAGCCCGGTGACCGATGCCGCAGCACTGCTCTCCTTCGCCTTCAAGGGCGGCTTCGTCGGCGCGGCACTGATGGGTTTTATCCGCACGGCACTTTCGGATTACCGCAAGCTGCGCGGTGAACTCGGCTTCACCATGCACGGTGAATACGATTTTCTCGCCATGCTCTCGCGCCATGGTTTCACGGCAGAGCGGGTGCGGCCCAACTTCGGGCACAATCAGGCGCGGATGACGTTTGTGGCGAAGGTCGCGGCTTAATCCTTCCCAAAGCTCCAGTATTTGTGCGCCACAAAGCTCCAGACCAGCACGACCAGCGTCGTGGCGATCTGGGCCGGGAAATACGGCAGTGCCAGTCTCTCCACCAACCCGTGCATCACGGCAAACGTGATGCCAAAGCCGACAGCGGCCACAATCGCGAATCGCCAACCCGCTTCTTCATGCGGACGGTCGCTGCGATAGGTGTGCGTGCGGTTCAGCCAGTAGGAGACGATACCGCCGCCGATATAGCCCACTAGCGTTGCAGGCACGGCACGCCAGCCGCCAAGTTCCACGAGGCCCACGAGAAGCCCGTAATGGACGATGGCTGCGATGACACCGACACCGGTGAAAGCGAGGATCTGGGACAGAAGGCGGCGGGACATACTGCACGGTCTTATCAGCGAATGGCGCAAGGTCCAGTCAACCACGCATCTGAACCAGACTTGCCAACGGGTACGGCGCACCGCCAGTATGAACCTGTCTTTGGGCTGCCTTTGCCGAGACAGCGAGAAAAGGACCATTCGATGCATCGTATGATCACAACTTTCTTTGCTGCCTTTCTGGTGCTCACCTCAGCGAGCCTGGCCCAGAGTCCCGAACAGATTTTTCAACGCCATGCCGCGGCGGGCACACTCAGGGCGGCGGAAGCGGAACTCCACTCCATTTCTACGTCTCGCCCTTCAGACGCTACGGCGCGACTGGCGCTCGGCTTCGCCCAGTTCGTCGTCGCGGTCGAACGCCTTGGACAGGGTTACCACCGGTATGGCCTCAGCGCTCCACGCCAGATGATGATTCCCTTTCTTCGGTTTCCGGTTCCCGAAAACCCCAGTCCCGAAAAGCCGGACTATGCCAAGCTGCGCACGGTCTATACGGATTTTCTGGCCGATCTCGCGAAAGTCGAAGCAACCCTGTCAACGCTCCCTTCCGGCGACGCAAAACTTGTGGTCGACCTCCATTCCGTCCGTCTTGATCTGAATGGCGACGGCATTGGTCAGGATGAGGAGCGCCTTGAGGCGATTCTCTCAAGACTCATGCGCTGGCAGGGCGGAGCAGGCTGGGAAGTGGCCTTTGACCGGTCTGATGCAACCTGGCTCAGGGGCTATGCGCAGCTTCTCTCCGCCATGATTCAATTCGTGCAGGCCCATGACTGGTCGGAAACCTATCGCGAGACTGCGCACCTTTTCTTCAAGGGAGCCCGTGACTCGCAAAATCCCCTGCATCAGGATGCAGCCACCAGCCCGATGATCGGGCGAGACGGAGCGCCGGTCGCCGATACCATCGCTTTCCTGCACCTGATCCGCTGGCCCGTGACGGAACCTGAACGCCTGAAGACTGCGCATGCCCATCTGAAGCAGGTTGTCGCCCTGTCACGTCAGAACTGGCGGGAAATCCTGGCGGAGCCCGATGATGACCGCGAATGGCTGCCTGGCCCGCACCAGAAAAACAGCGCGGTCACCGCTCTGCGCGTCACGCAGGAGCAGGTGGACGGCTGGCTCGCTGTCATGGAAACACTGGACGCTACTCTGGACGGGAGGCAACTCGTGGCCCACTGGCGCTTTGAAAAGGGCTTTGATCTGAAGGCCGTGTTCTTCGAGCCACGTACCTTCGACCTGGTGCTCTGGCTGACAGGACATGGTGCACGTCCCTATCTGAAGGATGGACCCATGACTGACTCCCGCAGTGCCGCCCAACTGACACGCGTCTTTGGCGGCAATTTTCTCGGATTCGCCTTCTGGTTCAACTGAGGGATGGCAGCGCCCGTATAAATCTTGAAAAAGCCGCCATCCCCCTTCCCCCTCGCAAACGCCCCGTCTATAGCACCCGCTTAGCCATTCACTGACGCGAGCTTTTCGCCGGACGCTCCAAGCGCTCCGGGATCATGCCGCGCAACACGCGTGACCCTATGCCCAGACGTACAGATATCTCCACCATCTTGATCATCGGTGCCGGTCCGATCATCATCGGACAGGCCTGCGAGTTCGACTATTCCGGAACCCAGGCCGTCAAGGCGCTGAAGGCCGAGGGCTATCGCATCGTCCTCGTCAACTCGAACCCCGCCACGATCATGACCGATCCGGATCTGGCGGATGCGACCTATGTTGAGCCGATCACGCCCGAGGTGGTCGCCAAGATCATCGAGAAGGAAAAGGCCAATGTGCCGAAAGGAACGATCTTCGCCCTGCTTCCCACCATGGGCGGCCAGACCGCGCTGAACTGCGCGCTCGCGCTTGAGCAGATGGGCGTTCTGGAGAAGCACGGCGTCGAGATGATCGGCGCCACCGCCGACGCCATCGACAAGGCGGAAGACCGGCTGCGTTTCCGCGAGGCCATGACCAAGATTGGTCTGGATACACCGAAATCCGAGCAGGTGAACAATCTGGCCGATGCCCTGAAGGCGCTCGACTATGTCGGATTGCCGACCATCATCCGCCCCTCCTTCACCATGGGCGGCACGGGCGGCGGCATCGCCTACAACAAGGCGGAATTCATCGAGATCGTCGAGCGTGGCATCGATGCCTCGCCCACCAGCACGGTCCTGATCGAGGAGAGCGTGCTGGGCTGGAAGGAATACGAGATGGAGGTCGTCCGCGACAAGGCGGACAACTGCATCATCGTCTGCTCCATCGAGAACG
>JANMFA010000575.1:0-4147 GCA_031377545.1 Hyphomicrobiales bacterium
GGTACTGGCAGATCAGTCGGATCGATACTGACCGCGACAGTGATCAGGCCATTCGGACATCCAAGTCGTTGTTTGCAGCCCGTTTGCCCAAACTGTCCGATCTGGGCGTCAGGCCAAAGGCCAATGGCATTGCGGAATCCTACGCCGAAGGGCCAGACAAGATGCAGATCCGCCTGATCGAGCGTCTGATCGATCTGGGCGATGACGGCCGGTATGTCGTGGCGATTGCGGGTGATCCGACCGAGGTCAATGCGGAAGTCCAGCAGTTCAATCTGGCACTTTTGGTGACATTCACCGTGCTGGGCCTGGCCCTGGCTGCGGTGACCCTGGCACAGGTGCGCTTCGGCCTCGAACCGCTGCTCAACCTGCGTGCAGCACTGGGACAGATCCGGCGCGGCGATGCGCAGCGCATTGATGGCGATTTTCCACCCGAAATCGCGCCGCTGGCGGATGAGCTGAACCTGATGGTCGATTCCAACCATGAGATCATCGAGCGCGCGCGAACCCATGTGGGCAATCTGGCCCATGCGCTGAAAACACCGATCAGCGTGCTTGTGAACGAGGCAGATGGCAGCGAAGGATTGCTGGCCGACAAAGTGCGCGAACAAACGCAGCTGATGCGCGATCAGGTACAGTATTATCTGGATCGTGCGCGCGCCGCTGCCCGAGCGGCAGCCGTGGGGTCCGCCACGGAAATCGACCCCGTTGTTGCCAGCATGGTGCGGACCTTCACCAAAGTCTGCCAGAGCCGCGGAATCGTGTTTTCCTCGACTGTGGCGGATGGGCTCCGTTTCCGTGGTGAGCGGCAGGATCTTGAGGAGATGCTTGGCAATCTCATCGACAATGCCGGAAAATGGGCCCGGTCGGCCGTGCATATCACCGTGGAAAAAGGGCCTGATATCGCGCCGGAGCGCCCGTCGGTCCTGTTTCTGATCGATGACGATGGCGAAGGCTTGCCCAAGGACAAGCGCGTGGAGGCAACACGTCGTGGACGCCGTCTGGACGAGACAAAGCCGGGGTCGGGTCTGGGATTGTCCATCGTGGTTGATCTGGCTCAGCTTTATGGTGGAGGCTTCGCGTTCGACGACTCGCCGCTGGGCGGCTTGCGGGCGGAGCTGAAGCTGCCCTCCGTGACAGGATGACACGTCCTTGGGCATGAAACTCCCGCGAGGCTGCACATGACTTGGGCACGCGGAGGCATTATGTAAGCCGCATGATGTTCTGGATCGTCGCATCTGGCCTCACAGGCCTGACCTGTCTCGCGCTGCTTTCAGCACTGCGACGCGGCAATGCGGCCAGCGCTGATCACGACCGCATTTTTTATGACGCCCAGATCACGGAGATCGAGCGGCAACTGTCCCTCCGGCTGATCGGTGAGCCGGAGGCGATCGCTGCCCGCACCGAGGCGGCGCGACGTTTGCTGGCGGTTTCGCCTGACGTGCCGGCGGATGCGCTGAAACCCGGCGGGATGCGCAACATCGCGGCAGTGGCCATTCTGGTTTTGATCCCGACGATCGCCCTGCCGGTCTATCTGGCGCGGGGCGTGCCTGACATGCCATCCTTTCCGCCGGCAAGCCGTCAGCCGGAAAAGCCGTCCGCTCCGCAGGATGTGAATGTTGCCGCCGCTCTGCAGCAGATCGAGACGCATCTTGCGAAGAATCCGGATGACGGACGCGGGCATGAGGTGGTTGGCCCGGTGTATCTGCGGCTGGGGCGTCATCAGGATGCTGCCCGCGCCTTTGCCGCCGCATTGCGGTTGCAGGGGCCGACAGCCGAGCGCCACGCCAATCTCGGCGAGGCTCTTGTCTTTGCCGGCAATGGCATCGTGACCGCGGAGGCCCGGGCTGCTTTCGAGGCTGCATTCGCGCTGGATCCAGCCCAAGTCAAGGCCCGCTTCTTCCTGGCGCTCGCCGCTCAGCAGGAGGGCGACAAGACCAGGGCGATCACGCTGTTGTCGGCGCTTCGGAATGATCTGCCGGAGGGCGACCTCAAGTCGGAGATCGGCAGGCAGCTGACCGAACTTGGCGCGGTGCCGAAGGGAGGCGAAGCCATTGCAGCATTGCCCGCAGAAGACCAGAACGCAGCCATCCGCGCGATGGTCGAGGGTCTGGCGCAACGGCTGGCGAGCACGGGCGGATCGGCGGAAGACTGGGCACGGCTCATCCGCGCGCTGACCGTGCTGAAGGAAACCGAGCGCGCACGGCTGATCCTGGCGGAGGCACGCCAGAAATTTGCCACGATGCCGGATGATCTGCGGCGGATCGAAGACGCCGGGAAGGGATTGTGATGACCCGCAAGCAGCGCCGTTTCACGCTGATCGCTGTTGCAGGCATCGTGCTGGCACTGGCTGCCGGACTGGTGCTCTATGCGCTGCGCGACAACGTCGCCTTCTTCCGCTCACCCACTGATGTGGCGGAACTGAAGGTCCAGCCGGGACAGCGCTTTCGTCTGGGCGGGCTGGTCGAAGGCGGTTCTGTCGACAAGGGGGTGGGCGAGCGGGTGGCTTTTGCCGTCACCGATGGCAAGTCCACCGTGAAGGTGAGCTATCAAGGCATCCTCCCCGATCTCTTTCGCGAAGGGCAGGGCGTGGTGACCGAAGGGGTGCTGATGGCCGATGGATCGTTCCGCGCCGATACGGTGCTGGCCAAGCACGACGAAACCTATATGCCGCGTGAAGTGGCGGATGCCTTGAAGAAACAGGGCCTCTGGAAGGAGGGGGCGCAGCCTCCCAAGAAACAATGACAGTTGAAATCGGTCATTTCGCACTGGTGCTGGCGCTGGCAGTTTCCGCCGTGCAGCTTGTCGTGCCCTGGCTTGGCGTGCGGCGCGGCGATGGCGTGCTGATGCGGCTGGCGGATCGCGCGGCGGGCCTGCAGTTCCTGCTGGTGGGAATTTCGTTCGCCTGTCTGGCAGCGGCATATCTCGGCTCGGATTTCTCGGTGCGCAATGTCTATGAGAATTCGCATTCGCTGATGCCGCTGATCTACAAGTTCAGCGGAGTCTGGGGCAATCACGAGGGATCGCTGCTGCTGTGGGTGCTGATCCTTGCGCTTTCGGGCGCAGCTGTTGCTGCTTTCGGGCAGGGTATTCCTGACCGGTTGCGGGCGCTGACGCTGTCCGTTCAAGCTTCCGTTGCGGTGGCATTCCTGCTGTTCATGCTGTTCACGTCCAATCCGTTTGACCGTATTTTCCCCCCGCCGTTCGAGGGGCGTGATCTCAATCCGCTGCTGCAGGACTTCGGCCTCGCCGTGCATCCGCCGCTGCTCTACGTCGGGTATGTCGGGCTTTCGATTGCCTTCTCCTTTGCCGTTGCGGCATTGATCGACGGACGGGTCGATGCGGCCTGGGCGCGGTTCGCACGGCCGTGGATCCTCGCGGCCTGGATCTTCCTGACGCTGGGCATCGCGATGGGATCGTACTGGGCCTATTACGAGCTTGGCTGGGGCGGCTGGTGGTTCTGGGACCCGGTCGAGAACGCCTCGCTGATGCCCTGGCTTGCCACCACGGCCTTGCTGCATTCCGCCATCGTGATGGAGAAGCGCGGCGCACTGAAGGTCTGGACCATCCTGCTGGCCATCATCGCCTTCTCGCTGTCGCTGCTGGGTACCTTCATCGTGCGCTCCGGCGTGCTGACATCGGTGCATTCCTTCGCGAGCGATCCGGCGCGTGGCGTGGTGATCCTGGGTATCCTGTGCTTCTTCATTGGCGGCAGTCTGGCGCTGTTTGCCTGGCGCGCGCCACTGCTGCAGCAGGGCGGTCTGTTCGCGCCGGTCAGTCGCGAGGGGGCGCTGGTGTTCAACAACCTGTTCCTGTCCACGATCTGTCTGGCGGTGCTGGTGGGCACGCTCTACCCGCTTGCGCTTGAGGCCTGGGACGGGTCGAAGATCTCGGTCGGCCCGCCGTTCTTCAACCTGGTGTTCATTCCGCTCACCCTGCCGCTGGTGCTGGCCATGCCGTTTGGCCAGCAATTGTCATGGAAACGCGGCGATCTCGCGGCCGTGTCGCAACGGCTGCTGGTGGCGATGGCCATCGGCATGATCGGGATGGTGATTGCCTTTGCCATGCGCGGTGGCGTGGCGGCGCTGGCTCCGGTGGGTATCGGGATCGGCCTGTTCGTTGTGGCGGGGTCGATCAGCGAGATCGTGTC
>JANMFA010000587.1:0-5541 GCA_031377545.1 Hyphomicrobiales bacterium
CGCGTCGGTCACCTATCTCGAAGGCTACCTCTGGGATCCGCCAGCGGCCAAGGAGGCTTTCCGCAAGGCCTCCGAGATTGCTCATGCCGCAGGCCGTCGCGTCGCGCTCACTCTATCGGACAGTTTCTGCGTGGACAGGTATCGCGCCGAATTCCTTGATCTGATGCGCTCTGGCGTGGTGGATATCGTCTTTGCCAACGAGGCCGAACTGAAGTCGCTCTACACCACAGCGGACTTTGAATCAGCCGCTGCCGCCATCCGCAATGATGTGACCCTCGCGGTCGTGACCCGGTCCGAACAGGGCGCGATGGCGATGACCCGCTCGGAAACGGTCGCCGTCCCGGCATACCCCGTCGACAAGCTCGTGGACACAACAGGCGCGGGCGATCTTTTCGCGGCGGGCTTCCTCTTTGGCATCACGTCGGGCCGCGACAACCGCGAGTCATTGCGACTGGGTGCCCTTGCGGCGGCAGAAGTGATCTCGCATGTGGGTCCAAGGCCTCTCGTGAAGCTGGATCAGCTTGCCCGCGACAATGGACTGATCGGATAGGTTCGCTATCTCTGCTCACGGCCCGCAAAAGGCATTTCGGTCATCCGTGGCCTGGCACCGGGCATTGCCCACGCTTGCGGGCGGCCTGTCCTCTGCCCCGTCGCGACATCCTCGAATCCGTAGTGGCGCGCCAGGCTCGCCAGCGCGAGCCTGACCACAACCTTGGCGGAGCGCGCCGGCCAGTTCCGGTCACGCTCGATCACCTCCAGCCCCTTGCCAAAACCGCACAGGTCGAACAGCAGCCCTGAGAACTCAGGGCCGACCGCACGCATCGCCATATCGACACGCTGCCTCGCAGCCAGCGCGGCCTCCGTGGGGTTCAGCCGCCCGCTCTGATCGGCACGATCGCTGCGCGGCTGGGCAGACCAGTTCATGGTGACCCTGGGGAGCAGGCCGGCAAAGGTGAGATCCGCCCGAAGCCTTTCACCCGCCGCAAAGGCTGCCGGACCGATCAGCCCTTCGCCCGCCTTGTCCTTGCGACGGAACATCCACAGCAGCGGATTTTCATCGCCAGCAAGTTCCTGCCGACGCTCTGCAATCATCCGCTGCGGATCGGCTTTCGGGATCTCGTATTCATTGATTGGGACAGTACGGCTGTGAGGCATTCCCTACTCCTGTTGCAGAACAATAGGAATATCATCTCTATATAGGAATGCAAGAGGGTCGATGGACTGTCGGATCGGGCACACAAAAACGCCGCCCCGAAGGACGGCGTTTCAAAAAAATCTGCGAAAAAACTCAGCGACGTCCGACGCGCTTGCGCTTCTGTCCCAGGCCCATTTCCTTGGCAAGGCGCGAACGGGCTTCGGCGTAGCTTGGAGCAACCATCGGATAGTCCGAGGCAAGACCCCACTTCTCGCGATACTGTTCAGGCGACAGGTTGTACATGGTCCGCAGATGCCGCTTCAGCGACTTGAACTTCTTGCCGTCCTCGAGACAGATCAGATAGTCTGGAGTGATCGACTTCTTGGGGTTCACCGCAGGCTTTGCAGGCTCGGACGGCGCAACAACCGCGCCACTGCCGACCCGCGACAGCGCGGAATAAACTTCACCGATCAGGCCTGGCACGTCCCCTGCGGAAACGGCATTGTTGCTGACATAGGCAGACACGATATCTGCCGTCAGCTCGATCAGGCCGTTCTGTTCTTCTGAAATCGCCATCTTTTTGTTTTTCCCGTTATTGGATTGGGTATCGAAACGAACTGGAGGCGGCGAGCATTTTCATCCAATGCTGCTTGCCGTGCGGATTCTCTTGCATTGGCTCTATCGAAATACGCGAAAAATGGCGGATTGCAAGGAAAAGCAGGAGCAATACGTCGGCCAGCAATGGCTTCAATCTGTATTCATGCCTTTGCACAAGCTAGCGCGCAATACGCTCCCGCGCGGGCAAATATGCAAACGCCGGATCCCGCTGCCATCCGGAGACGTTCAGTACGCCGGAATGACGCAAAACTACAGATATTTAAGCCGCGCACATCATCCGGCTCACCAGTTGACTGGAAGTCATTCCTGACGCGCATCTCGCCGGCCACGCAAAGCGGCGATGACGTCCGACGCTTGCACAGTTGCATGATATCTACGCATAAACACCTATCAAGAAGAGTTCAAATATTCGCGCCCTCACGAGGAAGTGTTCAGTACCTGCGCGATTCTGATCAGAAACCTCCGAAAAATCGGGTGTTAATTTGACTTTCCTGTTGCGGCGAGATGGCGTCGGAGTTCATCCATGGAACCGAAGCGTTCGACGCCGGATTCCGTAACAGCCTGAACAGAACCGTCCGCGAACATGCTGTAGGTCCGTCCACCCGCATTGTAGGTGCCAAGGACCTTGTTCTCCGACGCAGACAAGGCAGTCATGGATCTGGACAGCATGGACCTGGAGATCGGAACGACCGCCAGATCATCATCGGACGGGCGGTCATCCATGGTCGGGTTATCGACCGGCATCGCTGGGTCTTCACCGGACACCGGCGGGGCGCCTGTCGGCGTCTCCTGCGGCATCGCAGCCAAATCAGGAGCCGTCTCCTCCTGGGTTTTGTCGTCAACCGCTATCGGGCCAGGAGGGGCGCCCTCCACGACATCTGGAATGGTCACAGGCGCAAAACCGAGATAGGGCGGCGGCACGGCAACGGCAGGTGCGGCAATCTCCTCCGCCAACGGCAGCGCAACCAAGGGCAAGGTGGCCTCAGCGACCGGAGCATCGGCGGGCACCGGCGGCGCATCAGGCTCGAACTTGCGCTTTTTGCCTTTTGGCCTTGCCAGCAGATCCGTAAGGCCATCGGAGAAGGCCCTGTCATCGGGCCCGACCGATACAGTCCTTTCGCCGGGCAGCCCCGCATCGGTTTCGGCAAGTGCGCGCGACAGCTCCTCCTCCAGGTCAGGGAGGCTCTGAGGCGGCGGCGAAGGGGCATTTTCAGGCTCCGGAAGCGCCGTGCCAAAGGGGGGCGGTCCTCCATGTGGACCAGGAGGCGCAGCGACATCTGCAACCGCAGGCCCATCGGGCGATGTCCCGGTCCGGGCCAGGGCAAGTCCACCAGCCATCCCTGCGGCCGCGATTCCCGTGCCCACGGCAAGAGCGCCGGGCAATCTGGTAGAGGGTTCAGGCACCACCGGTACATCGGGCATGTCACCAGCCGCCTGGCCTCCGATCGGAACGACGGGCCGCTCGGGCGTCGCAGCCCGGCTTGCGCCGCGTGGATTGCGCAACTCGAGTGCCGCGAGGATCTGGCTCAGCCGCAAAAGCGCAAACCCGATTCCAAGAGCAATCAGCCCTCCTGAAAGGGCAATGACGCCGCCCAAAGTCATTGCGGAGCCCCGTTCCGTCATGACGATATCGAACCCCATGAGCAACGAAATGGCACCGCCGATCATCATCAGGGCACCGCAGACAATCACCAGTAAGGCCACGAAAATTCCTTCTCTGAATCGCATCATGTCAGTTTCAGACACAAATGAACCATATTTTGGTCAACGATGCTAATCGCGTCATCTTCAATCGACCGCCATTGCTGTGAAAGACGGTTGCCGAAGGGCGGTGGAACGCCTACCTCTTCGTCTGTCGGCGGCCATGGCCGCCGCTGATCCCATCCAAAGCAGGAAGGCTTTCACCATGACATTCTCCCTCCCCGATCTGCCTTACGCCCATGATGCGCTCCAGCCCTACATGTCGAAGGAAACCCTCGAGTATCATCACGACAAGCATCATCTGGCCTATGTCAACAACGGCAACAATCTCCTGAAGGGCTCGGAATTTGAAGGCAAGAGCCTCGAAGAGATCGTCAAAGGCTCGTTTGGCAAGAATGCCGGGCTCTTCAACAACGCAGGCCAGCACTACAACCACATGCATTTCTGGAAATGGATGAAGCCGAACGGTGGCGGCAAGATCCCCGGCAAGCTGGAGAAGGCCATTGTCGATGCCTTCGGCTCGGTCGAAAAGATGAAGGAAGACTTCATTCAGGGCGGCGTCACGCAATTCGGCTCCGGCTGGCACTGGCTCGCGGTCCAGAACGGCAAGATCGTGGTGATGAAGACGCCCAACGGCGAAAGCCCGCTGGTGCATGGTGCCAAGCCGATCCTCGGCAACGACGTCTGGGAGCACAGCTACTACATCGACTACCGCAACCGCCGCCCCGACTATTGCAAGGCCTTCATCGAAAGCCTCGTGAACTGGGACTACGTCGCGGAAATGTACGATGCGGCGACCAAGTCGGCCTGATCAGACCGCGTTTGGCAGAAGCAGAAAGCCCCCGGGCATCCGGAGGCTTTCTGTTGAAAGAAACATTTCACACCAGGATATTGACCCGACCACCAAGACTTGGCGGCGAAGGCTCGCCTCAGCCCCCAGCGGCTGGCTTGATCGCCTTGTCATCCTTGACGGCGTAGATCTGCTCGACCTGCTTGCGCGACGCGGGATCCATGGCGGCCAGCGCATCCCGCCTCTCCTGCGGCGACATCTGACTCAGCGGCGGGCGCGCCGATCCGATGCTCATGCTCATGCCGAGATATCCACGCGCTGACCCTGCCCGCGAGGGGCGGGAGGCGGAGTCTGCTGCACAGCCACGGCCTTTGGTTCTGGCGGTCGCTGCTGAGCGACCGGGCGAGAGGGATAGGCCTGAGCGGCACCGCCGCTGGCACAGTTGACACAACCCGACATGAACATTCTCCGGAGGACGCACCCTCGCAGACATTCAAGCGCCCAAGTCCTGAACAAGGCGCTGACAAGCATGATTAACGGCGGTCACCTAGCCTCACCTCACGCAGATGTGAGCCATCGAGCGCTCAGGGAACGCGGCTTTCGATCTCCGCCAGCAAGCGGGCCATGATCCCGTTGTGCCCAAAGACATTGGGATGCATCGCGCCCGATGACAGATATCCGGCGATATATTCCAGCGGAGGATTTCCGGCCTTTATTCCGATCACGCCCTGCTTCTCCACCGAAGGTTTGAAACGGTGAATCCAGCTTGGCCTGGCGCAATAGCCGCGGTCGTTCTGGTAGCCTCCCACGAAGACCCAACCCTGTCCCGCGTGAGCCAGAGTGAAGGCCTTGATGGCGTCATTCAGTGGCTTGATCACCTCTTTGAAAGCCAGCGAGCTTTCCACCCGCGAGATGCCGACACCCACCAGGTTGAGAAACCAGGGCGTGAAGTCTGGCTGGCTATCCCAGATCGAACCCTTGCAGAAGTTGCGGTTTTCATCCCGCGTGACGTCGGGGTAGCTGGCGTAGAAAATGTGCTTGGCCTGGATGCCGGAAACCGTTGCTGGCAGCCTTTGCAGCTGGCGGTCGAGCCCCGCGAAAAGACCGGCCATTTTTTCCCTGGGGAAGCGGCATGTCTTCAACACACAATCCACAAGTTGTGGGCCGAACTCCATCTCATTGCCCCCGGTCGTGATGCTCAGGATGTCCGGTGACACCTGATCGAGGCAAGGGGACTGCCCTTCCACCTTGCACAGCAGCTGTCGCAGCCGCGTCGCTTGAACGGGAAGCTCGGTGC